>NZ_WUDQ01000031.1:0-23520 GCF_009827695.1 Paenibacillus sp. OT2-17
CTCTGGGTGTATAATAAAAAGAGCTTTTTTACTCATACTTCATTCCTCCTTGAATGTGAAACGATATCTACTATTGTAGGATGGCTTCGTCAGGCTGTGAAGAATGCACTTTCAAGTACGGAGGTTACCTGCAGGTTACTATTAGAGTGCAAGACCATGATGATTTAGAAGGGGTTAATTGATATATGTCCGATACGCTAAGGGAAGAAATACGTGAGAAGATCGTCAACGGAGACTATAATTGCGAAAAGGAACTGACCCTTTTCGGTCTTAAGCGGAAAGTGGAAGGTCGTCATTTTATGGCATCTGGGTGTAGAAGGGGCGCACCGTTTCAGTGACCTGCAAAGGCTGTTTCCGAAGCTGTCGCATAAAGTGCTAACCAATCAGCTGCGGGAGTTGATGGAGGACGGTATTGTGCACCGGGAAGTGTATCCCGAGGTACCTCCAAAGGTGGAGTATTCGATGACCGAGCTGGGGATGACGATTTTACCCATTGTGGAGATGATGTATGACTGGGGGAAAAAACGGGTGCAATCCATTCGTGAGGAAATGCAACGCAGCGGTGAGGGAAACGTTTAAATAATGGAATCGATATGTAGGTGAATCAATAAAGTTCCTTCATAGAAAAATAGAACGCCTTGCACTATGAGTACAAATTGTACTTAGAGCAAAGGCGTTCTTTGGCATGTTAGCAGTCTGTGTGTTTTTATCATGTTAGTTTAGGGAAAATAGCTGTAGCCCATATGGATCATTGCTTTTCAAGTGCTGGTAGAACCTCAATCCAGCGTGTAGCCCAAGTACCGATATGGTCAAACAAAGGAGCTAAATCGCGTCCCTTATCTGTAAGAGAGTATTCAATCCGTACAGGCTTCTCAGGATAAACCATACGTTGTATGATTCCTTCTTCCTCCAGCTCTTTTAGACGGTCGGAAAGGACCTTTCCACTTAAATTAGGGATTGAATTCTCAATAGCGACGAAACGTTGCGGACCATTGGTTAGTTGAAATACGATCAACACCGTCCAACGCTTACTCAGTAGCTCCATAGCTTTTTCAAACCGTGGGCACATCTGCGGAATGTTCATGTGATCACCTCATGCTCCTATTATTAACGATCCACTGTTAAAAGTAAATGATTTTACTTTACATAAATTTATTACTTGACGAAATGGTGTGATATAAATATACTTTGTTACATAAAGTAACTTGTTGGCTTTGATACGGAGCTTGAGATATGAATACTTAAAATTTGAACTTAATTTGATATTATTTTTGATATTATTAATGATGTAATTAAATGAACAGATACGAACTAACCGTTATGGTGATGGTTTGGGCGTAGGGGGAAGTCAGATGAAGTTGGAATGTGAAGTGTGCGTAGTTGGAGGGGGACCCGCAGGAACTTTGTTGTCCTGTCTACTGGCGGCGCAGGGTGTATCCACGATATTGATTGAGCGGCAGAGCATAGCGGGAAAGGCTTTCCGCGGTGAAATCTTGAATGATGAGGGTCAGGAAGTGATCCAAAAGCATAAGCTGCTCGAACAAATTCATAAGGACTATGTTCTCGCCTCTACAAGAATCGAATATTGGGAGCATCAGCAGCAAGTGAAGACGGTCAAGCCAGCATCAGTAGATGGTAATGTGGGGGTTCATATTCCACAGCCTCGATTTTTGGAGGCTCTGCTCAAGCAGGCGTCAACCTACGAGTCCTTCCGTTACCTGGCGGGTACAACTGTGACTACCTTGGAAGGTAACAGCGAGCAGGGGTACACGGGCTTGGCCGCCCGCGATAAGAACGGTCATGAGATCACGATTGACAGTTCGTTGATTGTAGGGGCAGACGGTCGCTATTCGACTGTGCGCAAGCTGGCGCAGATGCCTGTGACAAACATTCGACACGGCTATGATCTGCTATGGGCGAAAATCACAGCACCTGCTGGGTGGGAGCCCGTCACTCGTCTGGCACGGGTCAACGGAGGGCAGTTGGCTTTATTCTCGCAGGCTGAGGGCTATATTCAAATTGGCTGGAATGTGGAGGAAGGTAGCTTTTCAACCCTGTTTAAGCAATCTTTTGAACCCTTTATACAACGGTTTACCGAGGCTTTTCCGGATTTGAAGCATAGTGTGCATGATCACATTCGTTCATGGAAGGACTTCGTACCGTTGGATATTTTCAGCAGTCGCAGTGACACCTGGGCGCAGAACGGGCTGGTCCTTATTGGAGATGCGGCGCATACCATGACACCTACCGGAGCTTTTGGCTTGAATGCAGCTTTGAAGGATGCCGATGTGCTAGCCAGTGAGCTTCTTCGTTTACGACAGAAGAGCTATACCGCAGGAGACCTAAAGGCGTTCGAAGACGGACGGCGACAGGCTGTCACCGAGCTTCAGGGACGGCAGCTGACGATGGAATCCACGTTTCATGAACATTTCTTACACATAGTTCAATGATTTATGACCCTGACAATAACGATTAGCCTATGAGTAATGAGGCATTTTCTATATAGAGCTTATATAAAGGATGGTGCAGAGAGATGAACCAAAAAGATGTAGCTACGCTACTTAACGATAAAATTCAAACCGTTCGCGGAGAGCAATCTTCGACGATTTTAGTAGGACCGATCAAGCTGCCAGTTAATATGGAAGGAGAAACGGTTGTTTTTCAGTGGTACTGCTGGTTGCCTGTACGGGATGAGGAAGATCGTCAGGACTTACTGAATGCCACCGCTGAGATGATTGTGAAGCGATTGTCCACACTGGATTTGGCAGAGGGACAACAGTCAAGCGTTTTGGTGTATGGCGATCTTCAACAGTCGGAAAATGCATTAGTTCGCATGCATAGTATTTGCCATACTGGAGATATTTTTGGTAGCAAGCGTTGTGATTGCGGATTTCAACTCCACCAGTCCATGAAAATGATTGTGGAACATGGAACGGGTGCATTGTTCTATCTGGCTAACCATGAAGGCCGCGGAATCGGTTTGTTTAGTAAAGCAATGGCTTATATTCTGCAGGAAGAAGGCATGGATACTGTAGAAGCCAATCATCAATTGGGTTTTGAAGATGATACACGCAACTATGCGGATGCCATTAGTGTGCTCCGTCACCTGAGACAAAAACCAGTAACCCTGATCACAAATAATCCCAAAAAACTGGATGCCTTGAAGAAATCGGGTATGAATGTGGCGGGTCGCATGCCGCTCTGGGGCGATGTGTCGCAATATAATGAACGGTATTTGAATACAAAAGTGGAACGATCCGGCCATTTGCGGGATTCCGATCTCAGGGAGGTTCTATGACCACTCACGAAAAATATATGCGCCTGGCACTGGAAAATGCCAGAAGTGCTAAAGGGCAAACCGAACCGAATCCGCTTGTCGGATCAGTCATTGTCAACAACGGTCGTATCGTTGGGATCGGCGCTCATCTGAAGCCCGGCGAGCCACATGCCGAGATTCATGCGTTGCGTATGGCGGATGAACACGCTCAGGGAGCGACAATTTACGTAACACTGGAGCCGTGTTCCCATCACGGTCGGACAGGCCCGTGCGCGGAAGCCATTGTGAAGGCAGGCATTCGTCGGGTGGTGGTTGCAGCGCTGGACCCGAACCCGCTGGTTTCCGGCAGAGGGGTACAGATTTTGAAAGATGCGGGCATTGAGGTCATTGTCGGAGTATGTGAGCAGGAATCCATCCGCATGAATGAAGTGTTCAATCAATATATTGTGAGCAAGCGTCCTTTTATTACGATCAAATCGGCAGTAACACTGGACGGTAAAATTGCAACCCGGACCTCGGAAAGCAAATGGATTACATCTGAGGCTGCACGGGAGGATGTGCATCGTCTTCGTAACGAGCATGTGGGAATCCTGGTCGGTGTACAGACGGTGATTCACGATAATCCTCAGCTTACGACTCGTCTACCAGAAGGACGGAATCCGATTCGTATCATTTTGGATAGCAAGCTTCGTATTCCATTGGATGCCCGTGTCATTACAGATGGGGAGGCGCCTACCTGGATATTCACAGGACGCGCTTATGATGAAGGCAAGCGTAGCCAGTTGGAACAGCTAGGTGTAAAGGTATTTCCGACTCAGGATGAAAACAGCGATCGGGTTAACCTGTCGCAAATGCTGGATATTCTGGGGGCAGCGGAGATGTCATCAGTATTCGTAGAAGGCGGAGCCGAGGTGAACGCTTCCTTCGTGCAGCAAGGGCTGGCAGACAAGCTGGTGCTGTACATGGCACCAAAGCTGGTTGGAGGACGCGCAGCCCCGGGATTTCTCGGGGGAGAGGGCGTGTCTGCGATGAGCGATGCGGTGGCATTGCATGATTTGAGCGTGACACAAGTTGGTGTAGACTGGAAACTAGAAGGGTATTTTGAGCGGGAAAAATGAGTGTTGTTTGCGGGGGAGAAGGCACTCCACTAAGGGGTTGATCTTCCGATCGCTGTTGCAGTGGGATTCTTCGGATTGTATAAGACATTTAAAGGTAAGAATCCCACTGCAAAGGCGAACGCTTACGCTTCTCCAGATTCAACCCCTTCGCTCCGCTACTGCCCACCGCAAAGTCACTCATTTTTTCGAAATGGTGTGGAGCATGGGAAAGGCAAAAGGACTTAAATACTCAAAAGCTCAAAAGCTCATATACTTAAAAGAACAGAGAATCTGAAGGGCTAAAAGGCCTGGAGGATTCTTTTTTTATATACTAAACGTTTATTAGGGTGAATGATTAATGGGATGAATAACTCATAGGGTAAATGTCTAATGGGGTGAATTCGAGATAACATAATTACACACGCTTGGGTTTTTCGTCCTGGTTTCTTATGTATTTTTAGAGACTTTCGCCTCGTTTAGTTAGAATATAGAAATAAAAGGATTGACCTGGAAATTGAGATCAAGCACAATGAAGTTGAAATCAACTTGGAAGAGAAGGGAAAAGCCTTGCAGTGAAAGGGATTATAGAATTCAAAGGAGGATGTAGGTTGTGAAAAAAACGTTATTATGCTTGTTAAGTGCCAGTCTGATATTTTTAGCTGCACCGGTTTCTACTAAAGCCTTTTCGGGTGAGGTCACACAAGGCGCTGGCTCATATTCAACCACACTACCTGCCGGAGCAGCAACACCGCAAAACGAGATTTACAAAACAGCGAATGTAAACAGCCCAATGCCTACCAATGACTGGTGGAGCAGCCTCGCCTGGGTACCGTACTCCGAGGCTCAATATCCGCATCCCCTTGCCTTGAAAAATCAGCAAAACGGTTTACGCATCTTTAACCCGAGTGGGAAAATTACGGTAAATCCGGGATACATCGCAGGTTGGATGGATGATGTGAACGATTTTTCCGTCGGCCATTCTGTAAGCGCTTCATTTCCAGATGCCAAGGTGGACGGTTTCAGTGACTGGTTTGTCAAATCATTATTTCAAAGCGGCAGCAATAAAATGAGTGCTACCTATGGACACGGCTCCCCCTATGTTTTTTTTGAGTTTGGCGGTGGCAATCCCAAGCTTTCATTTAATGGGGTGCCAGAGGTTTGGTCTGGGTCAGCTAGTTCCCCTGTGCTTGGCATTACGGTTAATGGCTCACACTATGGTCTGTTTGGTCCTTCCGGCAGCACCTGGTCTGGCCTCGGAACGAGTACTCTGATCAATCAATTGAACGGGAAAAACTATTTTACAGTGGCGGCTTTGCCTGACAAAACAACCGCGACATTGGACAAATTTCAGCAATACGCCTATTCTTTCGTTACAAACTCCAAAGCACAGTACAGCTATAACGAAGCCTCTTCCGAAGTGACGACCACCTTTACTGTTGCGACAACAGCGAAGGAAGGCACGCAAAGCGGTACTATTTTTGCCTTATACCCGCATCAGTGGAAAAATTCATCACAACCCCTGCTAGGCTATACGTACAATTCTGTACGCGGTCTGATGAAAACAGCAGAAGGTGCTTCTTTTCAAACGAAAATGAAGTTTACAGGGGTACTGCCTTCCCTGCCCGACTTGGGGTCCTACGATAAAAATACGCTCAACAGTTATATAGACGAAGCGAAAGCGGAAGTCTACTCCGGCGATAGAGACACGTACTGGACTGGAAAACGTCTGGGCAAGCTAGCAGCGCTGGCGCCGATTGCCGACCAGGCTGGCAATACCGCAGCAGCGACCCAGTTCCGCAATGAGATCAAAAGCCGGCTGCAGGACTGGTTTAAGGCCAGTGACAGCTCGGGTAATCTGAAAAGCTCCAGTCTATTTGTGTATAACAACAATTGGGGGACGTTGATCGGTTATCCCGACAGCTTTGGCAGTGCGGTAGAATTAAATGACCATCACTTCCATTATGGATACTTTATCAAGGCCGCGGCCGAAATTGCACGTGTGGACAAGAGCTGGGCATCCAATTCCCAATGGGGGCAGATGGTACAGTTGCTCATTCGTGACATCGCCAATACCGACAGGTCTGATTCGAAATTTCCGTATTTGCGTAATTTTGATCCCTATGCCGGGCACACCTGGGCTTCCGGCCATGCCAAATTTGGTGATGGCAACAACAATGAATCCTCCTCGGAAGCGATGAATGCTTGGGCAGGTCTTATTTTATGGGGCGAGGCGACGGGAAATACTCAAACTCGTGATCTGGGCATTTATCTATATACAACGGAAATGAATGCGATTAACGAATACTGGTTTGATGTGCATGGCACAAACACCCCTGCAGGGATGCAAAGCGCGACGGCAAGCATGATCTGGGGTGGTAAAACGGTAGGGAATGCAACATGGTGGACCAATAATGCCGCAGAGGTTCATGGTATCAACTGGCTACCGATCACCTCGGCTTCCTTGTATCTGACGCAGTATTCAGATTATGCAGCTAAAAATTATAACGATCTGCTGCGAAAAAGCGGTGGGAATTTCAGTCCATGGGAAGATATTGTGTATATGTACAGAGCGATCTCGGACCCGTCCGATGCCAAGGCCAAATTCAGTGCACGCGTAGCGGCCATGACACCGGAAGCGGGGAATTCCAAGGCGAATGCCTACCACTGGATCTACAATTTGGATGCTTTAGGCAACATCGACCACAGCATCACCGCTAATTCACCTATTTATGCCGTATTTCATAAAAACGGTGTAAAAACTTATGTGGCCTACAATTTTACAAACCAGGTTAAAACGGTAACCTTCTCAGATGGGCACACTATTACCGTGCAGCCGAATACCTTTAATACCGGAAATGGAAGCGGCGGTGGCAATCCGCAACCTGATACGGAGGCTCCATCCATCCCGGCGAATGTTCGAGCTACGACCAAAACGGCTTCGGCGGTCACTCTGGAGTGGGATGCAGCTACAGACAATGTTGGCGTTACGGGTTATATCGTTTATAAGGACGGGGCTCAGGCAGCAGAGATAAGTGGTACTTCCGCTTCAATTACAAGGCTGAATGCAGCTTCCACTTACAGCTTTACCGTTAAGGCTCGCGATGCAGCTGGTAACCTATCTGCAGCAAGCAATGCGGTAGGGGTAACGACAGAGCCAGCATCTGGCGGTAATGAGGGTGGCGGAGAAACGGAGGATTATAAAGTAGGAGCTCGCTTTGTCAGCGATCATGAAGCATTGCTTCAATTTACACCCAAAACAGCCTCGGCCTATGTTGACGTGCATTATACTTTAACTGGTGGACAACAGCTCAATTACCGAATGACAAACAACGGCGGTGTCTGGGAGCAGCGGATTACAGACCTCGATATCGGGAAGGCTGTCAGCTATTGGTTTACCTATGAAAAGGCGGGATTGCAATATGAGACCCCTTCATTCAGCTATACACACCAGCAGACTGCTTCTACAACGACAGACGTTCCACAACTTCCGTTACCGAGCGTTGATCCCGTTTTCGAAAAAACATCCTAGTGGATCAGGCCTAAGATACGAACGCGACAGTTAACTATAGAAAGAAAGACACAAGGGAAGCAAATACGCTTCTCCTGTGTCTTTTTTTGTTTTTTTATAGGGTCGTAATACTTTCGCCATGTTCGTGAGTTCCAGGTTGCGCGATAATGATAAAGGCTGATACAGGAAGATATTACCGAGGCGTGGATTTCCAAAGGTCCCGCAGTGCCTGCCCTGATGGGGTCAGGTATCCTGTAATTCTGATGTATCCACCAACATTAGGGTTCAATTCCCAATCGCCTTCCACGCGACTTCTGGTAGAGTATTCGAATGATCGAATAAAAACAATGAAAAGACCCGGATAAGAGCATCCCATGTCTGGTCTCGATGACAGGTACCGGGGCGATGGCTATGCGGCCAGCGGATACCGGAGAGAGCAAGCGCCGACAGGGTTCGAGGCTTCGGGGATACAGATTCACAATCGATGTTGGGCTGATGAATTCCATCCCTAGAACACGGAAACAGGCGGTATCTTTCTTTTTCCTTAAGCTTGACCCCGCCGTCCACACCGGAGGGATGCTCTGCAAGGGTCACTAACCCTACTACAACAAATAAAAATAAAAAATCCTCATTTTAAAAGTGTGTTGATTTTAAGGCGGGCAGCAGCGGAGCGGACCATTTGAATCTGAAGAAGCGAAGCGTTCGCCTTTGCCACTGAATTTAACCCTTTAACGGGTTTATCCATTCTAAAAATTCAGTAGCAACAGCGATCGGAAGATCAAATGGACCGTGAAGCCGCTACACGCGGAAATGTACATTTTTAAGTTGAGGATTTTAAATACTAGGAGTGATACGATGTTTAAAAAGATAACGATTAAATCTGATGAGCGCGGGCTGCTGTTCAAAAAAGGAAGCTACCACAAGTTGTTGCACCCAGGAACTTACCTATTGAAAATATTTCAGCAGGAAGCAGTTGAAATTTTGAATGTAGCCGAACCTTTTTTTGTACCTGATCATGACATTCGTTTGTTTTTGACAGATCCCCTAATGCTTGAGCAATTGAATGTCATTGATGTAGAGGACCATGAATATGTGTTGCATTATGAGGATAATCGATTTGTGGAGCTACTGACGGCAGGGAAATATGCTTTTTGGAACATGCTCAAGAAACATCGTTTTGTTCGTGTAGATACTCGGCAGCCTGCGATTGATAAGGCATTGGGGCAAGCATTCTTGTCCAAGACACCGGGCTTCTGGAAGGCACTTCAGGTGGGCAGCTATGAATTGGGATTTTTGTATTACGATAATGTGTTGCAGGGTGAGCTGAAACCGGGCAAATATTATTTCTGGATGTCCACAGTGAATACAGAGATCAAAACGATAGATATGCGACAACAGCAGATGGACCTGATGGGACAGGAAATCATGACAGAGGACAAAATCACGCTGCGCCTCAACTTCGTCTGTCAGTACCGTATCATCGACCCGTTGCGGGCGTTGGAATTCCGGGCATACGAGGAACAAATGTATATTATGCTTCAACTGCTGCTACGCGAATATGTTGGCACGATGAAGCTGGATGATTTGCTGAAAATGAAGCAGGAGATTGCGGAATATGTTTTGACTCGACTGAATGAGCAGAGCGGCGAATATGGAGTGACTTTTACGTCAGCAGGGGTGAAGGATATTATTTTGCCGGGGGATATCAAGGATATTCTGAATACCGTGCTGTTGGCAGAGAAGAAGGCACAGGCCAACCTCATCACACGACGTGAAGAGACGGCATCCACTCGTAGTCTGCTCAATACGGCCAAGCTGATGGACGAGAATGCCACCCTCTTTCGTCTTAAAGAACTGGAATTCATGGAAAAAATCTGCGAGAAGATTGGCACGATTTCGCTGACTGGCGGGAATACGTTGCTGGAGCAGCTGAACACGCTGGTTCACATGAAAGAGGGGCAGGGACTCCAATAACTGAAAATACTCCCGAACGATGAGTGCAAGCCGGCTCAAGGTTTGGGAGTATTTTGCGTTTTAGTTTGTCTTGGTGGATGCAAGAAAAGCGTCCATATCGATCACCGGAATGAGGGTACCCTGATGCTCCATCACAGTAGGGAACAACTCGCGCTGCCACTCTTCCTCATTGCTTTGTAGCTGACTGTCCTCGGCAGAAGCCGTGTCCTCCACCTGATCAACAAGCAGAGCAATCTTCGCACGACTGAGCAAAATCATTTTGTCCTCGGCGGAATCGCTTGATGCAGGAAGAAACAGCTTTTTGCGTAAATTAAGGATCGTAAATACATTGCCGCGAATAGTCACCATTCCTTCATGCCACGCCTCGGAAAAGGGAAGCGGCGTTCCTTTTTTGGCATTCATGACTTCTTCTACTTCCACAAAGTTTAAAGCGAACTTTTTGTCCGCCAGACTGCACACAATAAATTCAGACATAGCAATTCTCCTTACATATTCAAATAAGCCATCACAGGTTGTGAATGAGCGGTAAAATGGGTTAACTATTGCGTTTTGACAGATGGAACGATAAAGTTGAGGATGCGGTAAAGTAGTTGTAGTTAATCACAGAATATCACAAACGAGCAGTTAAATCTTCCAAATTAACAACTAAACGGCCAAGGCGTGGCTTCAAGTTTCCCTTCATATATAATGTTTGGGACTAAAGCTGTGTCCGCTGGCACTACATTTTAAGATAAGCGGGTTGAGGTAGAATGGATCATGAAAAGCAGCGATTAAGTATCGAGGCAGCCAGATTATACTATCTAAACGACTACAGTCAGCAAGATATCGCGGTCAGACTCGGGGTTTCGCGTCCTACGGTATCGCGGTTACTGCAGGCTGCCAAGGAACAGGGATACGTGCGGATCAGTATTGTGGACCCGATGGAGGATATGGACGCGCTCGGAGAGCAGGTGAAGAAGAAGTACGGACTGGATACCGTGTTAGTCTGTTATTCGCCGTTAAATGAATATCAGGAGATCAAGAAGCATATCAGCAAAAAAGCAGCCGATTATTTGCATGAAACGGTACAGGATGCTGATATTATTGGAGTGACATGGGGAACAACGATGCATGCCGTAGCGCTTCATCTCCAACAAAAGCAGGTCAAGGGTGTTGAGGTGGTTCAGCTCAAAGGAGGCGTGAGCCATTCACATGTCAACACATATGCCGTGGAAACCGTGAATTTGTTCGCAGAAGCCTTTCATACTATAGCACGGTATTTGCCGCTGCCTGTGATTTTCGACAGTCACGCTGTTAAGAAAATGGTCGAGGAGGATCGGCATATCCAGCGTATCATTGAACTTGGCAAGCAGGCGAACATCGCTGTGTTTACGGTGGGTACGGTCAAGGAGGATGCATTGCTGTTCCGATTGGGCTATTTTAACGGGGAAGAGCAGAAGCTACTGCAAAGAATCGGCAAGGGCGATATTTGCTCGCGCTTTTTTGACGCTGAGGGCAACATATGCAGTCAGGAAATCAATAGCCGTACCGTCGGGATTGATTTGCCTGATTTGCGAAAGAAGGAGAAGTCCATTCTCGTCGCTGGAGGCCAGCGTAAAGTGGAGGCCATTCGGGCATCGCTGCGTGGCAAGTATGCGAATATCTTGGTGACAGATCAGTTTACGGCACAAGCACTTTTACAATAGAGCAAGTCTTTCTCAATCCAGCAAAATACACGGTTATGGCGTTTCCCTACAGGGTAATATGAATTGTAGGTGACGCCTTGCGCATAAGCTTGAACATAATTTCAAAATGTGTTTTACATATGTTCAAAGGCGTGCTATGATGGTCTCATCACAGAGAAATAAAGGACTTTTGTCTTCACACTATTTATCTAATGAAGGAGCTTTTAGATATGAACATTGCAGCATTAATCGACCATACATTGTTGCGTGCAGATGCGACGAAGGATGAATTTACGAAATTGACTGCCGAGGCAAAAAAATATCAGTTTGCTTCTGTATGTGTGAACCCGACGTGGGTAGCTTATGCAGCAGAACAGCTCGCAGGCACAGGCGTAGCTATCTGTACAGTTATCGGTTTCCCGCTGGGAGCAAGCACGTCCGCAACGAAAGCATTTGAAACGAAAGATGCTATTGCTAACGGTGCGACTGAAATCGATATGGTTATTAACATAGGCGCTTTGAAGGCACGTGATGTACAGCTCGTCGAGCAGGATATCCGTGCGGTCGTGGAGGCAGCTGCTGGTACACTGGTAAAAGTGATTATCGAAACATGCCTGCTAACAGACGAAGAGAAGGTACTGGCATGTGAGCTGTCCGTCAAAGCGGGAGCGAATTTTGTGAAAACCTCGACAGGCTTCTCAACAGGTGGAGCTACTGCGGAAGATGTGGCTTTGATGCGCAAAACGGTAGGACCTGAGATTGGTGTTAAGGCTTCAGGCGGTGTACGCAGTCTGGAAGACGTGCAAAAATTAGTAGAAGCTGGCGCAAGTCGGATCGGTGCAAGTTCCGGTGTGAAGATCATCGAGGGCGAGCAGTCTACATCTTCCTACTAAGTTTATTTTAAAGTCATGGAGGGATTCGCGATGAAGGATCAATTGATTCAGAAAGCGCTTGAGGCGCGTAAACAGGCATACGTTCCGTATTCGAATTTTCAGGTGGGTGCTGCGGTTCTCGGAAGCGATGGCACGATTTATCACGGATGTAATGTGGAAAATGCCTCCTACGGCTTATGCAATTGTGCAGAGCGGACAGCGATTTTCAAAATGGTATCCGAAGGCTGCCGTCAAATTGATTCGATTGCGATAGTAGCTGATACGGAAGGGCCTGTGTCTCCATGTGGAGCCTGTCGTCAGGTTATTTCCGAATTTGCTCATCAAGATACCAAAATTTATCTGACAAACCTTCATGGCAACACGGAAGAGTGGACGGTGGATCAATTACTGCCGGGTGCTTTTCGACCTGCGGATCTGGGGAAATAAAAAAAGAATGCCTCTTTGGAGCGCATTCTTTTTACGGGGAATGTAAGCGCTTAATGTAATGAGGGGGAAATTAAATGAAATATGTAATCGCTCTGGTGGGACTGCTCGTTGTATTTGCACTTACTTACGTTGCCAGCAGTGACAAGCGTAAAATCAGGTATCGTCCGCTGATAGTTATGGTTGTTCTGCAAGCAGCGCTTGCTTTCGTATTGCTGAATACAGGAATTGGCGAATTTCTGGTCAAAGGCTTTGCAAAAGGTTTTAATAGTCTTTTGGCATATGCAACTGAAGGGATTAACTTTGTTTTTGGCGGAATTGCGAATGAAGGAGCAGCCCCGTTCTTTATCGGTGTACTGCTGCCAATCGTGTTCATATCTGCGCTGATTGGTATTTTGCAATATGTAAAAGTGTTGCCTTTTATTATTAAATATATCGGGCTTGTCTTGAGCAAAGTAAACGGAATGGGTAAACTGGAATCCTACAACGCTGTAGCTTCGGCTATCTTGGGTCAATCCGAGGTGTTTATTTCCGTTAAGAAGCAAATTGGTCTGCTGCCAAAACATCGGTTGTATACGCTGTGTGCGTCTGCGATGTCAACGGTGTCCATGTCGATTGTGGGAGCTTACATGCAAATGTTAAACCCAAAATATGTGGTCACAGCTTTGGTATTGAACCTGTTCGGCGGCTTTATTATCGCTTCCATTATTAATCCGTACAAGATTGAGAAGGAAGACGATTTACTGGAAGTTCAGGAGGAAGAGAAGCAGTCCTTCTTCGAAATGCTCGGGGAATATATTATGGACGGTTTCAAGGTTGCTATTACGGTAGCTGCGATGCTGATCGGTTTTGTGGCGCTGATTGCCATGGTTAACGGGATTTTCTCTTGGTTGTTTGGAATCAGCTTTCAGGCGCTGCTTGGATATGTGTTTGCGCCTTTCGCTTTTGTCATGGGTATTCCGTGGAACGAAGCCGTTCAGGCGGGCAGCATTATGGCTACCAAACTCGTGTCCAACGAATTCGTGGCCATGCTTGATCTGACCAAGCAAACAGGCTTGTCGGAGCGCACGGTCGGGATCGTATCGGTATTCCTCGTATCCTTTGCTAACTTTTCATCCATCGGTATCATTTCCGGGGCTGTGAAGGGTTTGCATGAAAAACAAGGAAATGTGGTGGCCCGCTTTGGTCTGAAGCTGTTGTACGGGGCAACGCTGGTTAGCGTGCTGTCGGCAACGATTGCAGGGTTGTTTTTGTAAAAAAAACAGCGAGTTAGGAAAGGATTTTTATGATGTCTAAATTCAAACGAATTCACTTGGTGGTTATGGACTCGGTTGGTATCGGCGAAGCGCCGGATGCTGCCCAGTTTGATGATTACGATGTAGATACACTCGGTCATATTGCCCGCGAACGCGGTGGTCTAAAGATGCCGAATATGGGTAAGCTCGGTCTATCCAATATTCGTTCCATAGAAGGTGTGGAAGCGGCCGACAAGCCGCTTGCGTATTACACTAAGATGCAGGAAGCGTCCAATGGCAAGGATACGATGACGGGTCATTGGGAAATCATGGGCTTGAATATTGCTGTTCCTTTCCGTGTATTTCCTGATGGGTTCCCGGATGAGCTGATTCAGCGCATTGAGGAGCACACAGGCCGCAAAGTTATTGGCAATAAGCCGGCCAGCGGAACGGAAATCATGGATGAGCTGGGCGAAGAACACGTGAAAACTGGAGCGCTCATCATCTATACCTCGGCGGACTCTGTGCTGCAAATTGCGGCGCATGAGGAAGTTGTACCTTTGAAAGAGCTCTATGAGATTTGCGAGTTCTGCCGTAAAATCACGCTGGAAGATCCGTACATGCTGGGTCGCATTATTGCACGTCCGTTCGTAGGCGAGGCAGGGAACTTCTCTCGTACCTCCAACCGACATGATTATGCGCTCAAACCGTTTGGTCGCACCACCATGAACGAGCTGAAGGATGCAGGTCTAGATGTGATCGCCTTGGGTAAAATCTCCGACATTTATGACGGTGAGGGTGTGACGAAGGCGGTGCGTACGGTGTCCAATATGGACGGCATGGATAAGCTGGTGGCTACGCTCGATGAGGATTTCACCGGATTAAGTTTTCTGAATTTGGTGGACTTTGACGCTGTATACGGTCACCGTCGTGATCCGCAGGGGTATGGTCAAGCCTTGGACGATTACGATGCGCGTCTGCCAGAGGTTTTTGCCAAAATGACCGATGACGATCTGCTAATCATCACTGCGGACCATGGGAATGACCCGACGTATCGGGGAACGGATCACACCCGCGAATATGTACCTTTGCTGGCATATTCCCCGCGTTTTACAGCTGGGGGCAAGGAGCTTGCGGTTCGTAAAACCTTTGCTGATATTGGAGCGACCGTGGCGGATAACTTTGGTGTGAAACTGCCTGAACACGGAACGAGCTTTTTGGCAGACCTTCAGTAATCAAGGACCAGCAAGAGTACAAGCAGGATTACTAGTAACGATATAAATAACGATACAAGCATGGACAAATGGGACGGAGGAATAAAAAAACATGAGTGTACACATTGGAGCCAAACCCGGAGAAATTGCAGAAACGATTTTGCTGCCAGGAGACCCGTTACGGGCTAAGTTTATTGCTGAAACGTATCTGGAGGACGTGACCTGCTACAACGAGGTTCGCGGAATGCTCGGATTCACGGGGACGTACCAAGGCAAACGCCTATCTGTACAGGGAACCGGGATGGGGCTGCCATCTATCAGTATTTATGTCAACGAACTGATTAGCGAATATGGTGTGAAAAACCTGTTCCGCGTGGGTACATGCGGCGGAATGAAGGAGCATGTGCACGTTCGTGACGTCATTTTGGCACAGGCATCCTGTACGGATTCCGGCATGAACCGCCATATCTTTGGCGGCTACGATTACTCGCCGATTGCCAGCTTCAATCTATTGAAGGGTGCTTATGATCGCGGTGTTGCCAAAGGCTTGAACATGCATGTCGGCAATGTATTCAGCTCAGACAGCTTCTACCGTGATGACAAATCAGTGGTACAAAAGCTGATGGAATACGGCGTGCTGGGTGTAGAAATGGAAACTTCGGCTTTATACACGTTGGCAGCCAAGTTTGGTGTAAACGCACTGACGATTCTGACGGTAAGCGATCATTTGCTGACGGGGGAAGAAACGACCGCAGAAGAACGGCAAACAACCTTTAAAGAAATGATGGAAGTTGCACTGGATACAGCAGTATCTCTGTAAACGATCATACGCACAGTGAGGAGAAATGACATATGAGAATGGTAGACTTGATTGAGAAAAAACGTGACGGAAAAGAACTGAGTACGGAGGAAATTAATTTTATTATCCAAGGCTACACTCAGGGTGAAATTCCCGATTATCAAGTCAGTGCATTGGCGATGTCCATTTTCTTCAAAGATATGACTGAACGCGAACGCGCTGATCTGACGATGGCGATGGTTCATTCGGGTGATACCATTGATCTGTCCGCGATTGAAGGTGTAAAGGTCGATAAGCATTCCACTGGCGGTGTGGGTGATACAACAACGCTGGTACTGGCTCCGCTCGTAGCGGCCTTGGACATTCCGGTAGCCAAAATGTCAGGCCGCGGCCTCGGACATACCGGAGGAACAATCGACAAGCTGGAGGCTATTGCAGGCTTCCACGTCGAAATCAGCAAGGACGAATTTGTGGATTTGGTGAATCGCAGCAAAATTGCGGTCATCGGACAAAGCGGCAACCTGACACCTGCGGACAAAAAGCTGTATGCCCTGCGTGACGTTACGGCGACGGTCAACTCGATTCCGCTGATTGCCAGTTCGATTATGAGTAAGAAAATCGCTGCCGGCTCTGATGCCATCGTGCTCGATGTAAAAACAGGTGCAGGCGCATTTATGAAAACCGTAGATGATGCCAAAGCACTGGCACATGCGATGGTGAGCATCGGTAACAATGTGGGTCGCAAAACGATGGCAGTCATTTCCGATATGAGTCAACCGCTGGGTCTGGCCATCGGTAACTCGCTGGAAGTGAAAGAAGCGATTGATACGCTGCGTGGCGAAGGACCAAAAGATCTGGAAGAGCTGTGTATGGCTTTGGGCAGTCAGATGGTGTTTTTGGCAGGGAAAGCAGAATCTCTCGAAAACGCCAAAGAGAAGCTCAAAGAAGTCATTCGCAATGGCAAAGCACTGGAGAAATTCAAAGAGTTTATTGCGAATCAGGGCGGTGACGCTTCTGTAGTGGATCATCCTGAACGCTTGCCGCAAGCACAGTATCTTATTGAGGTGCCTGCGAAGCAGGACGGTGTGGTAGCTGAAATCGTGGCTGACGAAATCGGTACCGCAGCGATGTTGCTTGGAGCAGGACGTGCGACCAAAGAATCCGAGATTGATCTGGCTGTCGGCTTGATGCTGAACAAAAAGGTCGGGGATGCTGTTCAAAAAGGCGATTCACTGGTTACTATTCATGCGAACCGTGAAGATGTAGCCCAAGTGCTGGAGAAAATCTACGCGAATCACGCGGAAGCGCCAGTGCTAATCTACGGAACAGTGACAGAGTAAGCGATAAGCCATATTTATAAAGTCGTGTTGAGTGTCTTTGATCAAGTTTGAAAAATATGACAGCCGGACTCATAATAGATATGAGTTCGGCTTTTTTTATTGTAAGGCCGAGGGTTGCACAGAGGGGGAGAGACATGTTCAGATTATACAGCGATGTCCGGGGAGCAGCCTATGAAAGACTGATTGATTATGCTATGGAACGGGCAGACACGTTTATGCTGGGCATACATAAATGGGCGACAGAGGATGAGAATGGGGTGATCGACCAGGATGTCCTGTTCAAGGAATTGTTACAGCAATTGAATCCTTTTATGCTGTCCACACACTCTTATGAGGAAATTAGGGGCATCCATTCCATTGCCTACACACAAGGAACATTTTACCGATACCAGTGTGCGCCCGAGGCAGGGGGATTATTAAAGCAGGCGGCGTCTAGTTTGTTTTCCTGGGTACATCCCCAATTACCTGAGGATTTGTGCTTCCAGAATGCGGAGGGAAGGGATTGGATCATTAACATAGCTCACGAACGAATAGGTGGACTAAACATGGCTACAGAAGAAGCGGATGAATTGGAGAAGCTTATACCTGGTGTGTTTATTCACAAACCTGAATATCATCAGGATATAGATGTTTTTCTGGACGATGCTATTCGGCATCAACCGGATCGAGTAGAGCTTATGCGGTTTGGCTTGAGGGAGATACCGGAACGGATTAGAGAATTGTATTCCCTGAAGCATCTGACTATTTTCGAGCAGGATATACGAACACTACCGCACGCTTTGTTGAATTGGAATCGTTGGAGTCACTGACGATACAAGTAGCGGATTTGGAAGAGCTACCCGCTGACATTGCCAAGCTGACCCATCTCAAAAACCTGAGGATCAGCTGTGGATGCTATGATCGTCCGGCCCCAGATTTCAAAGTGATTCCCAAGGCGGAGCTGGCATTTCGGCATTTGCCTCCTGAAATCGGAGAGCTGCAACAACTGGAGTATCTGGATATTCAGTATAGCGGAATCCGTACGTTGCCTCCTGAATTACAAAACCTGAAAAATCTACGCTCCTTGGACATTGTGAATGGATTCATCGAATCGGCACCCGATTTTATATATAAAATGACCTGGCTGAATCGCTTCCTTATAGAAGATAAGCCGTTCCATCTGTGCAATCACGGTGACGACTGAAGGAAAGATAAGAAGAGGAGGAAATCAAATGGTGGAGAGGAACGCAAGCTGTACATCAGTATCAAGAATACAGGTAAGCAACCCGTACAATACAAGCTCAATAGTGCGAATGGATTAGACTTGCAAGGGCCAACGAGCGGGTTTTCCAGCCGAACGTTGCAGCCGGGAGAACGCCACGATCTGGTGTTTGTAAAGCCAGAGGGACAGGATGAAGCTGCAAATGACTCCTTGAAAGAGATGATTTTGAAAGTAAGTACGGACGATGGATCGCAAGGAAACGTTAAAACCTTCGCATATATTACACTGTAAGCTCCTTCCAGAAAGGGCACGACATGCGGTCATTAGTCTACTTATGTTACAATAGAACGGTTGAAGACTTAATGAACAGAATAGGTCAGAGCAGAAAGCAGAAAGGATGACCCGTTGTGCCCAAAAACCATGAATTCGGTAATCAAAAGATGTCACGGAGGCTGTCACTCACAGCCATTTTACTTACACTTACCTTTGTAGCACTTACTGGCTGTGGTCAGGATAAGAATGCTGAAACCATTGATACTGGAAGCAGTACAAGTGTGATCGAGAACGGAGCCGGTGGTAGTCGTAGCGGTTCAGCCCAAAGTGACAAAGCAGCGAAAGAGAGCAAGAGTGCAGAAAACAGCGGTACTGATGCACAAAAATCAACTCCTTCAGCTCCATCTGCTTCATCGGATACATCTTCTTCTCCGGCAGCCTCCAATCCATCGCAAAATCCATTTGAGGTAGCAGGTATTCAAGATCCTAAAGCGTTTTTGAACACGTTCAAAGCGCTGCAGAAGGCAGTTGCCGACAATGACAAGGAAAAAGTGGCCAATTATATTTTGTACCCTCTGCGTGTTAATGATAGTGAAAAGTCGCTAACGATTCCGAATAAGAAAGATTTTATGGCCAAGTATGATCAGATTTTTACGGACGCAATTCGCGAGGCGCTGGTGAATCAAAAGACAGATGATTTGTTTGTTAATTATCAGGGAGTCATGGTGGGATCGGGTGAACTGTGGTTGAGAAGAGCTACGGACAATCCGAAGCTTTTTGGAGTCTTTTCGATTAATCTTGAAACGGTTGCCAACTAAGTCGTACTTCGTGTGTAAATGACCTCTAAACGGTCGGAAACATATATAATGTTTCTGACTGCCCCCCTCTAAAGAAAGAAAAGTCCAGATGATACATACCAAAAAAAGGTTTGACATCACTCCTAAACTCTCGTATTATATCCATATAACTCATTAAACAGGTAGGAATTAAAGAATTAATGTATGATCTCGCCATTTTGGCGGAGAACCTCTAGGAACAGCAGGCAGACACTGTCCACGTGACAGGTTTGACCTATCAGGGCTGCATCAGGGAATTCTCCGCTCTTTTTTTGATTATGTCTGTCAATAACAGGCGTAAATGAATACAAATTACATAGAATTCGGGGTGTCTTGATGAAGAGGCAATGGAAAAGTGGACTTATTCTCGGACTATCTTTGGTTTTAACGATTATGCTAAGCGCTTGCGGGGCAAGCAAGGGAGGGACGCAGGCGGATGGTAGCTCTGCTGCCGGTTCCAAGGACGTGGAGTTACTCAATGTTTCTTATGATCCGACCCGTGAGCTGTATGAGGCATATAATAAAGCATTTGCCGCCCATTGGGAGAAGGAGAAAGGGCAGAAGGTTACGATCAAGCAATCTCACGGAGGATCTGGCAAGCAAAGTCGTTCTGTGCAGGACGGACTGGACGCGGACGTGGTAACTCTGGCCCTGGGCTATGATATTGATGCGCTACAGGAAAAAGGACTCGTTAAAGAGGGGTGGCAAAGTAAATATGAGCATAACAGCGCCCCGTACACTTCAACCATCGTGTTACTGGTACGCAAAGGGAACCCGAAAGGGATTAAGGACTGGGACGATTTAATCCGTGGCGATGTGCAAGTTATTACACCGAATCCTAAAACTTCGGGTGGAGCACGTTGGAACTATCTTGCAGCCTGGGCCTATGCGCTCAAGAAGAACAATAACGATGAAGCCAAGGCCCAGCAGTTTGTACAGGAGCTGTATAAGCATGTGCCGGTACTGGATAGCGGAGCACGTGGAGCGACAACGACTTTCGTAGAGCGTGGAATTGGCGATGTACTGATCGCTTGGGAAAATGAAGCACTGCTCTCGGTGAAGGAGCTGGGTGCGGACAAATTCGATATCGTGTATCCGTCGATCAGTATTTTGGCGGAACCACCGGTAGCGGTAGTTGATAAGGTGGTAGATAAAAAAGGTACACGCGAGGTGGCGGACGCATACCTGAAATATTTGTACAGTGAAGAAGGGCAGACCATTGCTGCCGAAAATTATTATCGCCCAACACTGGAGAGCGTGACGGCAAAGTTCAAGGATCAATTTCCTAAATTGGAGCTCGTGACCTTGAAGGATGTATTCGGGACATGGAAGGAGACGCAGCAGAAGCATTTCAGTGACAAGGGCATTTTTGACCAGATTTATGTACCCGGCAGTTCATAAAATAGGTGGACTGTGTAGGGATTGGGTCGGTAGCCGCGAGTGTCATAGTGAATGGATTCAGAGAGGGATGGACAGAACATGAATCAAGTGCAAGCCACTCGAAAACGCGTACTTCCCGGGTTCGGGTTAACAATGGGTTATAGTGTGCTGTATCTCAGTCTGGTGGTGCTGGTGCCTTTATCGGCACTGCTTCTGAATTCAACTGGACTGACGTGGGAGAAATTTTGGGACGTGGCGACTGATGTTAGGGTGCTGGCTTCCTACAAGGTAAGCTTTTTGTGTGCTGCGGCTGCGGCGCTGATCGACCTGTTTCTCGGTTTATTGATAGCTTGGGTGCTGGTGCGTTATGAGTTTCCGGGAAAACGAATTTTTGATGCGGTGATTGATCTGCCCTTTGCTTTGCCTACTGCGGTAGCAGGGGTTGCTTTGACTGCTCTGTATGCGCAGAACGGCTGGATCGGTTCATTGTTTGAACCGCTTGGATGGAGGATGGCGTACTCACAGACGGGGATTACGCTAGCATTGATGTTTATTGGCATTCCGTTCGTTGTACGGACAGTGCAGCCGGTGCTGGAGGAGCTGGACAAGGATGAGGAGGAGGTCGCTGCTACGCTGGGAGCTGGCAGATGGCGTATCTTCTGCAGCGTTATTGTGCCGGAGCTGGTGCCACCGCTGCTGACGGGTTTTGCGCTCGCCTTTGCCCGTGGCATTGGCGAGTATGGTTCTGTCGTCTTCATCTCTGGCAATATGCCGATGAAGACGGAAATTGCTCCACTGCTCATAATGTCCAAGCTGGAGCAAAATGACTATGCAGGAGCTACGGCAGTAGCGTTGATGCTGTTGGTAATTTCATTCGTGCTGTTACTCGTGATTAACAGCATTCAGCGCTGGTCACGACGGCGTACTGCCTAAACGCAACTGTCTAATGTGACTATCTAATGTTAACATGCAGGGCTGCGCATGATACCCACGTTCTAAGGAGGGATAGATTATGTCACAAGCGATAACTGGGCAGGAGCTTGCTTCTGCACCAGTGCCTTCATCTGTACCGCCCAACAGGGTCACGACCGAGGCCGCTTGGGTGAAGTGGACGCTGATTGGTGCTGCTTTTTTAGCTTTGCTCTGGGTGCTGGTATTGCCGCTAATCGTCGTGCTTACCGAAGCACTCAAGCAAGGATGGGGCGTATACGTCGAAGCGTTACGGGACCCGGATGCCATGTCCGCATTGCGGTTGACGCTGCTGGTGGCAGCGATAACGGTACCGCTGAATACGGTATTTGGTGTAGCTGCCGCTTGGCTGATCACGAAATTTCAATTTCGCGGCAAAGGCTTGCTGGTCACCTTAATTGATTTACCCTTTGCCATCTCTCCTGTCGTCGGAGGGCTGATGTATGTATTAGTGTTCGGCGCACAGGGCTGGCTTGGACCGTGGTTGGACGAGCATGATATTAAAATTATATTTGCTTTGCCTGGTATTATTTTAGCAACGCTGTTCATCACCTTTCCATTTGTGGCGCGAGAACTCATTCCAATGATGGAAGATCAGGGACAGCAGGAGGAAGAAGCGGCGGTCATGCTGGGCGCGCGCGGCTGGCGCATTTTCTGGAAAGTGACGCTGCCGAACATCAAGTGGGGTTTGTTGTATGGCATCATTTTGTGTAATGCGAGAGCCATGGGTGAGTTCGGTGCAGTGTCCGTCGTTTCTGGACATATCCGTGGAGAGACGAATACACTGCCGCTGCATGTAGAAATTTTGTATAACGAATATCAGTTCTCGGCATCTTTTGCGGTGGCCTCGTTGTTGTTGTTACTTGCTCTGGCAACCTTGGTACTTAAAAGCTGGTTTGGACGCAAACGCGTGCATTAATTTATGATTTTGTATATGATCCCTCAGGGCCTCTCTTTGCGTCTATCGTCTGTTAACGGCGGGAAGATGGGAAGAGAGGCCCTTGTTCTAAGGTGGCTTATATGGATAATAAAATGATCATATCAAGGCACGTTGGTGTGCCCAGGAGGAGCGAAGGGAAAAATGAAACATCCGTTTCAGTCCTACCGTCAGCTGTTTCCAGTGCTGTCCTCACATATCCATGTAGGGAGTTGTTCCCAGGGGGCCGTATCAAGGCCGGTTTCCGCTGCCATTGAGGAATATCATCGAAGTTTGCTGCAACACGGTCATAACGGCGATCTGTCTATGGCACGTTTGGAGGAGGCTAGAGGGCATTTTGCCAAGCTCATTGGGGCGGAGCCTGACGAAATTGCGGTCCTGTCCTCAGCCTCTGAGGCGATTGCCGGGGTGGCCACAGCCCTTCCTTATGTACCGGGAAAAGAAGGCATTGTGTATGCGGACACCGACTTTCCGACGGTGGGACACATCTGGCAGGCACA
>NZ_WUDQ01000320.1:0-4074 GCF_009827695.1 Paenibacillus sp. OT2-17
ACGGGTGAACCTCATGCACTGGAGTGTGCTAACCCTTTTGATATGCAATCTATCACACATGTGGCTGCCGTAGACTATATTCCCCAGGAAAGCTTCATTATAGAGCGCCCGTGATTCCTTTTTTTCCCGCTCGCATCAGGTCTGTTGGCCGGTAAATATAAGAAGGATGATGTTTTTAATGACACTTCACGAATGAATAATCCTTTATTTCAAAAAGAAGCATTTCTCGCAAATTTGGAACGCGTGGATCGCTTCAAAGCATTCGCGAAAGACAAGGGTGCAGATCCTGCACAGATTGCGCTAGCTTGGCTATTAACGCGTCCAGCCGTTGATCTAATTATTCCAGGTGCAACCAAGTCTGATCAAATCGAGTCCAATCTTCAAACTCTGGGTGTTCGACTAACAAGTGGCGAGCTTAAGCAACTCGATATTCTTTTCAATCAAAATAACTTGTTTACAGAGTAACAGATTGTCATTGTTCTACATACACTTCCTAATACACAGAAAGGGTTCTAAAGTGAAAACTTTAGAACCCTTTCTACAGAAGTATTTATTTTGTAATCGTAATTTGTTTGGATGCAGTATTATAGTTCACCTGATACCCCGAAAGCTCGCTAATTACTCGTAATGGAACCAGTGTGTAGCCGTTAACAATAACCGGAGCTGTGATGTTCGTCGAATAACTTCGGGAGTTGTTTAACTCATACACGGCAAGGGTCGAATTCTTGACTTGAAGCACTACTTGTTTGCCGTCTGTAGGTCGAGTCAGAATGATCTTTTTGGTCGCCTTTTCATAATTTACCTCGTAACCTATCCGTTCACTGATAAAGCGCAGCGGGACCATCGTCGCCCCATTTATGATTCGCGGAGCCTGAGCCATCGTCGTAGCACGACCATCGACATAAGCTGATTTAGCTCCTGGTGTCAGGGTGAACGAAGTTGAATATGAGGAAACCGCATTGTTAGGGTATGAGGACGTTGTACCAGAAGTTGTTGTTGTAGAACTCGTCCCGGATGATGAACTACTGGTACCAATCGCTCTATTGCGAATAGCTTCTAACCGATCCAGCAAATCGCTTTTACGGGTTCCGCTCGGCAGATCACTGATTGCATCTCTGGCAGAACGCCAGTCCGAGGCATTCAGACTGTTTTCTGCAATTCGCATCAAATCTCTCGCTTTCTCATAATTCGATGAACTAGATGACGAAGAAGAATAGTAACCATCCGAATTCGTGCGTTCTGATATCTTTACACCGCTAGATTCTCTTCCATTACTATTGACAGTTACGACCTTAATCTCATACCAGCGTCCTTCTCGCAAATCCGTGATTTTATAGGACTCAGAGCTTGTAGTTCCCTCATAATCTCCATCAACATATATCTTCACCTTGTCGGCTTTACTCGGCATATCGTAGGTGATTTTGATCCAGGTGTCACTTTTGCTATCTACTTCAAGATTGGACACTTCTGACGAATTGGAGGACGTACTGTCCGTTGTGGCAGTCAGTCTCACACCGGAGGACAATGCACCTGTGCTTCGCTTGGACCTAATCGTGAACGAATAGGCCTGCCCTGAAGAAAGATTGTTGAATGTATAGGATGTTCCTGATGAATCGGTTACCAGTTGCCCGTCCTTATACAGACTGACTGTACTAATTCCGCTGGGTCTCGTCCAGGAAACAGTGACGCTATAGTTATTAACTGATGTCACTGAAGCTCCTGTCACTTCGGGCACGGTATCAACGCTGAGCGCTGAGGTCGTAACCGGAATACTGATTCCTCCAGAGATGTTGCCGGATTTGTCAATAGTCTTGACCAGAACTGTATAATTTGTGGAGGCAATCAATCCACTGAACGTATAGGACGTCCCTGTAGTTCGCTGCACTTCCTTACCATTTAAATAGATGATCGCTTGGCTCAGGTCAGCATCCTTAGGCAATATGTAATTTACGGTAAAAGCGTTATATCCGACATTCGTCGCTGTCAGCCCGCTTACCTCTCCTGGAGGTGTCTTATCTACAGGGACATCAATGGAAGCCGTTTTGGCCTGTACTATCGTACCTTGTGATTCATCTCCGCTCTTATTCACCGTCTTCACTCGAAAGGTATAGGTCGTATTCGGCTGTAAACCGCTCAACATATAAGAGTTACTTCTAATATTATCTACATACACATCGTTAGTGACACCAACCACTTTTACATGGTCGAAATTAAGGTCCGACGGATTGGTCCAGGACAAATTTACTTTTGTTGTTTCTGTAGGAACCGCTGTCAGATTGCTTACCTCTGCCGGCGCGATATTCGCAGTAACCATTTGGCTCGACATTACTTTTAGCATTTGGTTGAGATAGGTGTTCTGACCATAACCTTTTGTTAACGTAGTCACTTTCGTGCCTGAAGTAACCGGCACATTACGACCTTGAGCGGTTGCTAATTTGGTATGTAACTGTGCTGTATTCAGTCCTGTCAGATTTGAGTTATGCCTCTCAGTCGGCAACGCGCTAGCCACTGCATCGGGGGCCAAAATGCCATATCCCGTATTTAAAATCAGTGTAGCCGTTGCGAACGGAGCCATCCATTGACGCAAACGTTTTTTATTCATGATCTATGCTCTCCTTGATACCAGTATGGAAATTTTATTTGTCAAAACTAATAAGTTAAGCTTATAAACCCTTCTGCTGCCATCCAGCTTTTAAAATTCACACTATAATGTACACACGTTCATTTAACTGTTATCGGAATTTGCATACAAAATGTTTAGACTTCACACTAGCATTTTTACTGATAGGGTCGCGCAAACAACATATGCTAAGCCTTCGAACTTGACCAGCTTAGTGTTTTTTCTTACTCCAAGCCATCTTTCTAAGCCCAATTGTTTGTTTCAACAATTTAAACGAAATTACGATCATCGTTTCCGGGCACGCTAAGCTGTGGTACGTTGGAATCAGCGAAATGAAGCATTTGATGGGAGATACTTCAGTCATGTGAAAGCTCTGACATAACCTTGGGATTCAGCTGTAAATATTCGATATATCGTAACTTTCTACCGTTTAATAACATTGCATTATAGGATATATTAAATTTTAAGCAATAGGAGAAGGAGGTGTATTATGTTCAAAAATGCCTTTAAGATGTTTGGTGTCATTGGTAATATTGAAGCGATTTCATATCTACTGCTTGTGTGTATCGCTATGCCGCTTAAATACGCAGCTGGAATGCCGCAAATGGTAAGCTGGGTGGGTATGATCCATGGGGTACTGTTCGTGGCTTATGTCATAGCTACTGTGGTCATGCTGATTCTGCGGAAAATAACGCTACTGCAAAGTCTTGCAGCCTTGATTGCATCGCTGTTGCCGTTTGGCCCCTTCATTTTTGATCGTAAGGTGCTTAAGAAGGCCGAAGCACGTGCCAGTCATACCAGCCCGATAAAAGCTACATAAGCATGTACAAGGGAAAGTGCCAACACAATAACGCGGCTTTCTCTTCCCACTCATGCAGCAGCATACAAAAACAACCGATGGCTCTAAACCACTCGGTTGTTTTTGTATACGCGAATTGTAAATTGTTACTTTCCCACAGCAGTAAGGGAGACCCTAACTTTGTCATTCTTTTCGTCCTTTTCTGCTATATTTATGTAATCACAACAACTATCTCTCGGGTAATTTACACTCATAATATCCATAAAAGGAACTTTTTCTGTTTCTCCATTACTCTCCACATGAACCTTTCCCGTTCTCGGGTCCATTTTAACGATCTGTCCGCGGGTTGTTTCTTGGCGTCCCCATACGGTCAATACGATTTCGGATTGCTCACGTTGTGCTTCTACAAGCTGATTCCCGATTTCCTCCAGTACAAATTCATCCCGAGTAGGCCGTTTGGCTACCTTCGCTTTTGCCATTTGCTATCACCCTTCCTTTCGTGCAAAATCAAAATCAAATTCATTCCATTTTACCATACTTTTCATCATTTGGTGCTGGTAATGTGAGTAAAATTACGTCTCAGAACCACTAAAAAGCCAAGTTCTCAAAAACGAGAACATCGGCTTTTTAAAGTTGCTTGTTGGAGCTCATTAGG
>NZ_WUDQ01000321.1:0-4072 GCF_009827695.1 Paenibacillus sp. OT2-17
ACTCATAAACTGACCGAATACATAGCCTGTTGAATACTGGGCGGCATATTCGGCACTTTTTCGGTTTGTACCCAGCATCCACACTGCTGGCGGCTGTTCAGGCATCGGCCGGGCAAACACAGGCACCTGTTCATATTCGTAAGTACCTTCCAGCAAAGCCAATAGAGCTTCCATCGTCTGTGGCAGCTCCGTCACATGTTGAAGAAAATTACCGCTCAGTGCCATTGAAGCATGAGGTCCACCACCAGGTGCTCTCCCCAGGCCCAATTCGACTCTGCCAGGATATAGAGCAGCCAGCAAATGAAACCATTCCGCGACCTTGACTGGACTATAATGCGGGAGCAAAATAGCACCCGCACCCAGTTTGATTGTCTTCGTCACCGCCCCGATATGAGACAGCAGCACTTCCGGGCTGGAGGAAGCCAGCCCCTCCATATCATGGTGCTCCGAGGTCCAGTAGCGTGTATATCCCCATGCTTCTGCCTGTCTCGCTAGTTCACCAGCTCGTTGAACCGCCTGCTCCGGACGGTTACCGGGCAGCAACGGCACCATATCGAGCACACCGAGATTCAACCTTTTCGTAGATAAAGACTGAGATTGCATAGACACATTCCTCCCTCCTGCTATCCATTACAAACCAGTTCCTTCTACTATATAGGGGTAATTTAAAGGTCAATCCAGATCATAAATCGAACCCACCTTCAGGCCGTATAACTCATTATAGATTTTTTCAGCAAAAGCATCGGTCATGCCTGCAATATAGTCTATGACCATATGCTCCCATGTCCAGATCGGTTTCGCCTTGGCTTGGTCGCGCTCATAGCGCTGGAGCCAGTCGCTTGGAATAATAGATTTGGACGTTTCCGGGTCTAGAAAAGCTAACCACAGCCGTCTGAGCATCCACTCACTCCGTTTTTGCAGTCGCTGTACACGCAGATCGCGGATCATCGTAACCCAAGCAAAGCTTTTCAACACACTCACAGTGCGCAGCATATCCAAATCTTCGCTTCCATCCCGCACGAAGGTTACCTTTTTCCAATTTCCATCATCAATTACACCCAAGCTGCTGACAAACAGGCTGACCCAGTATGCCTTCACTTCACGGCGAGTACGGGAATAATCGTGTTCACACATCGGCATCTTGCCATTCCACACCTTCAAAAATTCGCTCAGCACAGCCGCTACCTTCTGCTCAATCTGAGCCAGTTGCCAGCCTTGCCAGAAGCTATCCTCCAACGTGGTGATTTTCTCCGTAATCAGACGAATTAAATACGGATCATATAAGAAGTGCTCATGTACCTCGATTTTCCCAGCCTTAATCCCGTCCTCCAGATCATGCGCAGAATAAGCGATATCGTCGCACAGGTCCATAAGCTGGGCTTCCAACGTTTTTTTACCATCAGGGATACCCCAATCCTCGCGGATGGAACGTATGTATTCCCACTCATGCAGGTACAACCCTTTTTTGTTCAGAATCCCCGGGTACGGGTATTTGTTGATCCCCAGTAACACAGCGTCCGACAAATTCAAACCATCCACGTTCTCACGCTTCTCCAAAAACATAATCAGCCGGAAATTGTGCGCGTTTCCTTCAAAATGCTCATAAATTCGTCGCTCACGCGCATAGGCCTCCTGTCCACGCTTGGACTCCGGTGTGAAGCCTCCGGCAGAGGATATCTTTTCTACCTTTGTTTCAATCAGTTGATCCAAAATCCCGTCCAGCACCTCTTCCCCCTTGTGTCCGAACGGTGGATGGCCAAAGTCATGTGCAATGGAAGCACATTCTACCACCTCAGGGTCAATGATCAGTCCTGCGTTATCTGCCTGTTCCAGCTCTACTTCGGGATGGCGGCGCAGCAAGCTTCGGGATGCCTCACGCGCAATTTGCGCTACCTCCAAAGAATGCGTCAGTCGTGTGCGGTAATAATCGCCCGTGCCTGCGCCAAATACCTGTGATTTACCCTGCAACCGACGGAAAGTCGGTGAATGGATTAAACGGGAGTAGTCCCGCTCATATGCGGCCCGTGAAGCGTCGCTTCGTGTCTGTTCCGCAAATTGCCGATGCTCTCTCTTGTCCTGCCATGTCATAAAGCCCACTCCCTACGTACTCAATTGGAGTGATTATACATTTTTTTTGCGCCTCAGGAAAGCTTACATGACTTTCACAGAGAAGATTGCAAGCCATAGCGGGATGAATCGAAGTACAATAAACGTAAAATGCCATATAAAAAAGGCGTTCCCCCAGCCATTAGTTTCAGGGAACACCTTTTTTTCTTCTATTTAAATGGAAGTATATACGTAAAACTTAAAAAATGTGCATGGAAAACGGAGCAGACGGAATGATGCTGTACAAGCGAAGCGGTCGCTTTTGTCCCCGAATTTCTACCATAATCATTGGCCTTATTTTAGAAATCCGGGGGCGGTGGCGATGGGAAGCATCATCTGACTGCGCAGTGGCGCTAATAGTAACTCTTAAGTTCAGTTTATATACCTCACCACTTTTGCTCTAACGCTTCGCCCTCGGGTCAAGCACATCCCGCAGGCCGTCCCCCATTAGGTTAAAGCCCAATACGGTCAGCATGATAGATACCCCCGGAAAAATAACTGTCCACGGCGCGTTCTGGATATATTGCCGCGAATCGGACAACATTTTACCCCACTCTGGCTCAGGAGGTTGTGCACCCAAGCCCAGAAATCCAAGCGCTGCCGCTTCAATGATGGCCGTTCCGATCCCCAACGTTCCCTGTACGATGATCGGTGTCAGGCTGTTAGGCAAAATATAACGGAGGATGATTCGTGTATTATTGGCTCCAAGCGCTCTAGCAGAAGTGATATACTCCTCCGTTTTGACACTCAGCACCTTAGAGCGAACTAACCGCCCATACGTTGGCACATTGACAATGGCAATGGCGTACAACGCATTTTCCAATGAAGGCCCTAAAATGGCCACAATAGCAATGGCCAGCAAAATCCCCGGAAATGCCAGTAAAATGTCGAATAGCCGCGAGATGACCATATCTGCCCATTTTCCGTAAAATCCTGCGATTAAACCTAAGGCTGTTCCTACAATCATTGAACCAATAACAGACAAGAAACCGACCCACAACGAGATTCTGGCTCCATACAGCGTGCGAGTCAGTAAATCTCGACCGAGATCATCCGTACCGAACCAATGCTCCGCAGAAGGAGGCTGCAAACGGCTCACCAAATTTTGCTCTTTATAGTCAAAAGGAGCAATCCACGGCGCGATCAAAGCAATGATGACAAAGAAGATAATAATGCTCAGGCCGACGAACGCCATTTTATTGTGACGGAAAGCCCTCCATGCGTCTCTCCAAGGGCCAGTCACGACAGGCAAATGCGCCAATGTGCTGCGTGTCGTCGGTATGTTGTTGGGTTCCATTGAAAATTGTGACATCGGACAAGCTCCCCCTTGAACAATTGACGACTTGATTACTGATAACGGATACGCCGGTCGAGCACCGCGTACAGCAAATCGACAATCAGATTAATGATGACGAACAGGAACGCAATGATCAGAATTCCGCTTTGAATAACCGGATAGTCACGCGAGCTGATCGCTTCAAAAATGTACCGTCCGATGCCAGGCCAGGCAAAAATGGTTTCTGTCAGTACCGCGCCTCCCAGTAGTGAGCCAGTCTGAAGACCGATGACAGTAAGTACGGGGATCGCAGCATTTTTAAGCGCATGTTTGTACACGACTTGAAAAGATGCCAGCCCCTTCGCCCGAGCTGTACGGATATAGTCCGCATCCATAACCTCCAGCATGCTGGAACGAGTAATGCGCGCAATGACCGCCATTGGAATCGTTCCAAGTGCGATACTGGGCAGGATCAAATGCTTGATGACGGTCCACACCTGATCCATACGTCCACCTATGAACGCATCAATCACGGCTAAATGCGTCACAGCTTCCACCGGATCACGAGAATTCATGCGTCCGATGGAAGGAAGCCAATGCAGTTTATTTGCAAAGATCCATTGCTCCATCAAGCCCAGCCAAAAAATCGGCATCGATACTCCGACCAGGGCAATGACCATACTGACATAG
>NZ_WUDQ01000322.1:0-4059 GCF_009827695.1 Paenibacillus sp. OT2-17
TGTAGTTGGCTACACGAGCTGGGGCTGTATCGATATGATTAGAGCCGGAACTAATCAAATGTCAAAACGCTATGGATATATTTATGTAGATCAGGACGATATGGGCAGAGGTACAAAACGTCGCATAAAGAAAAAATCATTTTATTGGTATAAAAATGTTATTGCTACGAATGGAGAACAATTAGACTAAATTTTTAAAAGGAGAATGGTTACCTATAGGCTTGTCTCATCAGGGGCAGCTTGAGGAAGCATTCTCCTCTTTTTATAAATCGATATGTCAGCGGCTTGTCAAAACGCATGCGCTTCTCACTAGCTCAAATCATCAATCAGTTCATGTTCGTCACCAATATCCAACTTTAGCGAAATATTGTTATCATAAGTTCCAACGGTAATCTTTTAATTTCAATTAGGACAGCCAGAAAATCAAAAACATATACAAGATGATAAACAATAAACAAGATTGACGAAATATTAGAAGAAAGATACGATCTCGATTTATCTGATAAAACAAACAATGTAAATAAACTGTTGGGTAATATTACTTCATCCTGGTTGTCGTGACTTGACGGCTTAACTAGGATCTGTATAATAACCGGGAGATCATGTTACATTGATAGTTTAATTCTCGTTTTTTATGCCCTATCAGAAACAATTCTAAGGCTTATGGAACTTAATAATAATTTAGTAAAGCAATGATATGGAGGTCGTTATGAAATACGAAATTATTTTGTTTGATGTTGATGATACGCTGTTTGATTTTAAAAAGGCAGAAAGTCATGCGCTACATAATACGTTTACCCAATTTGGATTGCCACAAGGGGCCACGGAGTATAAAGCCAGTTATGATGAAATCAACAGTGCGTTGTGGCGAGAGGCAGAGGAAGGACACATTACCTCAGCGCAACTGCGTGTGGAACGGTTTAAGCGATTATTTGCTATTCATGATCTAGATTTCAATCCAGACGCCTTTAGTGCTGCATATTTACGTTATTTGGGTGAAGGTGCTTTTTTGATGGACGGAGCGGTTGAATTATGTGATATGCTGTCTGATTGTCGTTTGGCGATCATTACGAATGGAATCAAAGAGGTGCAAACCTCCAGAATTCAGCTTTCGCCGCTGTGTGATGTGTTTGAGCAGATAATTATTTCAGAGGAAGTGGGTTGCCAAAAGCCACAAGCTGGTATTTTCGATTACGCATTTACCAAGTTGGCCATCTCAAATAAAAGTAAGGTTCTTATGGTAGGCGATTCTTTAACCTCTGATATTCAAGGAGGGAACAAATACGGAATTGATACCTGTTGGTTCAACCCTTCCAGAAAAACAAATACGTCTGGAATTCAACCCACTTATGAAATAACAAGTTTGATGGAGCTGCCGAATAGTGTACTTTCAAAGCGTCTCGTACTGAATCGTACATCGGCTGAAATTAGATGAATAATGTCGAAATCAGAAGGCCAGAAATTAAGGACATCGAAAAGATAAATGAATTGTTTAGAATTGTGATTATAGACACGTTTGCTAAAGAAGGCATTGGTCATATGCTGGAAGACATAGATGAGGAAATTGAGACTAAGAGGGTATATTTGGAACGTGACTTTGAGAGTCACGGTGAACAACGATACTTCTTAATCGCTGTAGATGGGAATCATATAATAGGTTCTATTGAATATGGACCAGTAAGTGAACTAATAAGTAAATCTACCAATGCTACATTTAAAAATTTGTGCGAGGTAGGAACTGTATTTGTTCACCCTGACTACCAGAAGATTGGGGTAGGGAATTTATTATTGAAATCAATGTATCTGACACTGAAAAATAGAGGAGTAGAAGAATTTTGTTTAGATAGTGGATATCGTATTGCGCAGAAAATATGGAAAAAGAAATTTGGAACTCCTGATTATTTATTAAAAGATTATTGGGGAGCAGGCTCTGATCATATGATATGGAGAATCAAAGTCAAGGATGCTATTAAATGATCAATTGCTTGGCAATCTCTTGTGTGTCTTTAATCTACAAGGACCAAAGTTATAAAACAAGGCAGGCCGGAAAATCGGCCTGCCTTGTTTAATTTTTTTATCGTCACTGGCTGGTCCATGACTAGCAGGAGACAGCTTTAAGGCGGAAGGTAGAGCTGGCGAAGTCTCCAGTGAGATCGGAGACTACAAGCCCAATTCTCATTAGGCGGTCACCTCCAAAAATTTCGCCATCAAATGCTACGCGGAAGGGGGAAGCGCCATCTCCCACTAAGGTATTACCCGTATGGACTGCAGTGTTGCCCGTCGCTCCGTGTTCGATTATATACTTTTTATTTGGATCAAGTCCTTTTAGAGTTAGTCGCCGGATGGGCCCATTCGGTTCAGCTAGTACACGGAAGTAAGCGACAAAAGCATCTGACTGGTCCTCGCTAACGAACATCCAGGCCGTGTCGCCTCGGCCCTCAAATGGACTAAGGAGTCGATACATATCTCCCTGCTGTACAAGGGAACGAATTTCCTTATACTGGGCGATTTGTTTGGCAGCGAGCTCCTTTTCTTCATTTGTAAAGGCAGTTAGGTCAAGTTCGTAGCCAAAATTCCCGCTCATTGCCACGTCGCCGCGTATAGCGAGAGAGGTGATTCGCCCCACCTGGTGATTCGGTACATTCGATACGTGTGCGCCCATGGTACTGGCCGGATACACGATGCTTGTGCCGTACTGGATAGCCAATCTTTCAATGGCATCAGTATCGTCACTGGTCCATGTCTGCGGCATATAGTAGAGCATTCCGGGATCGAATCGTCCACCGCCTCCGGAACAGCTTTCGAACAAGATGTCCGGGAACTGGGAGGTCAGACGTTCCAACAGATCGTAAAGTCCGAGCATATAACGGTGCGCTGTTTCCTTTTGTCGTTCGCTAGGAGCTGTAGCCGAAGCAATCTCCGTCATGTTACGGTTCATGTCCCACTTGACATAAGATATCGGAGCGATCGAGAATACGGAGCTAAGCGTCTCGTACAAGTAGTCGCATACTTCCTTGCGGGAGAGATCGAGCACCAGTTGGGATCGGCCTTCCGTCCGCCGCCGACCTTCCGCATGCAGGCACCAGTCGGGATGGTTACGATACAATTCACTATCAGGTGATACCATTTCCGGCTCAACCCACAAGCCAAACTGTAATCCTTGTTCATTAACCCGTTTGGCCAGGTCGGCAAGGCCGCCAGGCAGCTTTCGGCGATCTTCAAACCAGTCCCCAAGCGAATTGTCGTCGTTGTCGCGCTTACCAAACCAACCGTCATCTAGAACAAAGAGCTCAATTCCAAGGGGGCCTGCTTCCTTGGCAATTGCTTCGATTTTATCGGCGTCGAAGTCGAAATACGTGGCTTCCCAATTGTTCACGAGAATAGGACGCTCTTTGTCACGGTAAGTCCCCCGGCAAAGACGTGTGCGATAGAGTCGGTGATAGGTGCGTGACATGCCCCCAAGACCTTCTTCGGAAAAGACCAATACGGCTTCAGGAGTCTGGAATGACTGACCTGGCTCAAGCCGCCAGGAGAAGTCAAAGGGATTGATTCCGATACTTACACGAGTCTGATTGAACTGCTCTACTTCCGCCTGTGCGACGAAGTTGCTGCTGTAGATTAGACTGAAACCGTACACATCCCCACGGTCTTCAGTCGCATCAGGACGAAGCAATGCCAGAAATGGATTCATTTGGTGACTGCTGGAGCCCCGTCTGCTCTCGAGTCGAATGGAACCAGGTCCGAGATCGCGTCGTTGGATATGTCTTTCCCGAACCCAGGCTCCAGGTAAGTAGAGAGCTTGGTAGTTGGAATCGGCGAAGTCGACTGAGGCGCTCATGGCGTGTTCAATATTCATGGTAGCGCTTCCCTTTTGTTCAAAAAGAGTAGACCTCGCAATGGCACTGTGATTCGCAAATACAGTATAGAGCAGTGTAGTCTTAAGCCCAGAGTATGGATCTTCAAGGATCAAAAAGAGTGTTGTGGCTTCATCATCCGATTCGGTATAGACGGAAGGAAGTCCCTCGAGCTTTGGTTTACCCGGTTCAATACGGTAACCAC
>NZ_WUDQ01000323.1:0-4058 GCF_009827695.1 Paenibacillus sp. OT2-17
ATAGGAGTCGATGCGGCATGATCCAGATAAATTCTGTTCATGTTAATCCACCTCAAATATAGAACATGTAATTGTCCAATTCATCATGTTCTTGGTATGTGATCAAGTCCTTAAGTGTAGTAGAATCCAACACTTCAGCGATGCTGTCACGAATCCGCAGCCACAGCTGACGTTTTGCCGGATCGTCTTCTTCCGTGAAATCGACCGGAGATATCGGACCTTCCAGTACACGAATGATGTCTCCCGCTGTTACTCCTGCCGGTTCATTCGCCAAAATATAACCGCCGTAAGCACCACGGATACTTTTTACCAAACCTGCATTACGCAAAGGCGCGATGAGCTGTTCCAGATAATGCTCTGACAACTGATTTTTTTCGGCAATACTTTTCAAAGAAGTTGGACCTTCGCCAAACCTAGCTGCAAGTTCCATCATAATGGTCAGGCCATAACGGCCCTTCGTTGATATTTTCAATTGTGCCACCTCACTTATAGTAACAATTCCGTTAAACACGCGGAATAACTGGTGTTGTAAACCTCTCTATTCCGATCCTAACCCTCAGCTTATGTTAACATATTAGGGCAGGTAAAGGGAAACATTACGGTAACAATCTTAAAAAAAGTTGCTTTCGAGCGATTTGGAACAGCTTTAGCCCATTTTATATAGCTTTCTTCCATCGTTCGCCGTGTCGTTTGATCGTCCAAACATCGTATCTTATTATCGTTTATGTTACAATAGGTGGGTTCTACAACAATATTGAAAGAATTGGGTGATGACCATGGCTAAAGCCAATCATGAAACCCGTGTCGTCGTCGGGATGTCCGGTGGCGTCGACTCATCCGTTACCGCGCTGCTGCTGAAGGAGCAGGGCTATGACGTAATCGGCATCTTCATGAAAAACTGGGATGACACGGATGAATTTGGCCGTTGTACGGCTGAGGAGGATGCGGAGGATGTGCGCCGCGTCTGTGAACAGATCGACATTCCTTACTATACCGTCAATTTTGAGAAAGAATACTTCGATAAAGTATTCTCCTATTTTCTTGATGAATATAAAGCTGGACGCACACCCAACCCGGATGTCATGTGTAACCGTGAAATTAAATTCGGCGAGTTTCTAAATAAAGCGCTGGATTTGGGAGCAGATTATGTTGCTACTGGACATTATGCACGGGTTGTGGAAGAAGACGGCCACTTTACTTTGCTGCGAGGTGTGGATAGCAACAAGGATCAGACTTATTTCCTAAATGCATTAAGCCAAACACAGTTGTCCCGAGCGATGTTTCCCATCGGTCATCTGCCGAAACCAGAAGTACGTAAAATTGCGGAAGCTGCGGGACTGTATACGGCCAAGAAGAAAGACAGCACAGGCGTATGCTTTATCGGCGAGCGTAATTTCAAGGAGTTTCTGAGTGGATATCTGCCTGCAAAAGGTGGAGACATGGTGGATATCGCTACTGGTGAAGTCAAAGGACGTCACGATGGTCTGATGTACTATACACTGGGTCAACGACAAGGCTTGGGCATTGGCGGATCGGGTTCAGGCGAACCGTGGTTTGTAGCGGATAAGGATCTGGAGAAGAATATTCTGTATGTGGTACAAGGTGATCGTCACCACAGTCTGTATTCTACCAGCCTGATTGCAACGGACGTGAACTGGATTGAAGGCGCAGATACTCGTCCGACCAGCGAATTCCGTTGCACAGCCAAGTTCCGTTATCGCCAACCTGATCAGCAAGTAACTTTACAATGGCTTGCGGATGGAACCGTGCATGTCATATTCGATGTACATCAAAAGGCCATTACGCCTGGACAAGCTGTTGTATTTTACGACGGGGAACGCTGTCTGGGTGGCGGAACCATTGATAAGGTTGAAAAACTTCAGCCTGAAACAGTTTAAATAAAATGACCATTTTGCATTGATATAGCAGGGAATTAAAAAAGTCGTCTCTCCAGATTTGGGAGGCGACTTTTTTAATGAAAGATGTTTTTAGTAATGGCTTGTAAAGAATTGATAATCTGCTCTTTATGATGTCTGTCATGCTGGACAAACATTCCTTGCAAAAATTTTCCATGGTGTATGCACGTCCCTTTTTTAATCCATTGGTATGCTTCCCATTTTAAAATAGGAACCGTCATATTTAAATAAGATCGCTACAAGGGACTTCTAACTTCTTCCCTATGTAATCCTTTTCGAATTAACTTGAAAGACCATTAATACATAAGGAACTTTTGATAACATCCTCATTTGGGTATATGATGTAGACAAGATCATACTTCAATTGAAAAGGAGCGTGCCTTTATGTCTGATTCATTAGGAATGCTGACACCGGGTAAAAAAGTTTCTTTGAAAGAATGGGACCCCAAGGATACGAAGAATATCAAAAATAAAGAAGAAATCCGACAGGAAACAGATCAATTGAAGGAACGCTTCACGGAATTACAAAGCAAATTATTTACAGAGAAAAAACAATCCGTTTTGTTTGTATTTCAGGGTATGGATTGCAGCGGCAAAGATGGCGTCATCAAACAGGTATTTTCCAACCTTAACCCTGCGGGGGTGACTGTGCACAGCTTTAAATCACCTACGGCTGAGGAATTGAGTCATGATTTCTTATGGCGTGCTCATAGCGTTACCCCAGGACGTGGATATATTGCAGCATTTAACCGTTCTTATTACGAGGATGTGCTGATTACACGTGTTCACGGACAGATATCCGATAAGCAGGCCAAACGGAATATTAAGCATATCAAGCATTTTGAACAGTTGTTGCTGGATAATGGTGTAAAGGTGGTTAAAATCTTTTTACATATTTCAAAGCAATTTCAGTTAGAAAAGCTGATCGACCGGATTGAAAAGCCTCACAAAAACTGGAAACTCGATCCAAGTGACTTGCAGGAACGAAAATTTTGGAAGCAATATACCCAGTATTATGAGGATGTATTAGAGCTAAGCGCAACCAAACAAGCTCCTTGGTATGTCGTTCCTTCAGACAACCGTTGGTATAGGGATTATACTGTGCTACGGATTGCCGTCCAAACGCTGGAGGAAATGAAGTTGTCTGATCCTGATCCAAGACCTGAACTTGAATCCCTTTTACCTGAATTGTACAAAGAACGAGATAAAAAATAGCTGTATAGGTACAGCACTAAGCTTCCGAAACCTTATCACGGCTGAAAATGCCTTGAGTACGGGATTGGAAGCTTTTTATTGCATTTTTACGTGTTATTTCGAAAATGTATAAAGCTTAACTGACTCTGTACCCGATAGCCGCAGCTACAACTCCTACCACGACAGAGGACAGTACATACATAGCCATGCGTCGGTATTCTTTACGCTCCATCAGTTGAAGAGATTCATAGCCAAATGTGGAAAAGGTGGTGTAGCCGCCACAAAAACCTGTTCCTAGCAGCATCCAGAGTGCAGGAGACAAATGGTTTTGCGTAAACTCGCCATAGAGCCAGCCTAGCAGCAATGAACCGCTGACGTTAATGATCCACGTCCCCCACGGAAATGCGGTACCAAACCTCTTTCCGGCCCACATGCCAAGCCCGTATCTCGCCAGTGTACCCACGATACCGCCTGCCGCTGCCCACCAGATCATAAGCGTTCCTCCTTGGGAGCAGCCTGCGTCATTTTTGAACCTAGGCGGATACCTATCCATGTCAAAAACAGCCCTCCGCCTACGCTAAGCAGCAGGTACAACACAGCCGTCAGCATACGATCGTGAACCGTGAGGCGGACAGCATCCACTGCAAAGGTGGAAAAGGTGGTAAAGCCCCCTGTAAAGCCTGTTCCGATGGCAAGTCGCAATCGCGGCTTGATCCGCCATGATCGCAAGGTTACCGTAAAGAACCAACCCAGAAACAGGCAGCCGATCCAATTGATTAGCAGCACACCAAGTGGAAAATCCGCACCCGCCGCAGGCAACAGCGATTGCAGGCCATAACGGGTAGAGGTTCCAAGCGCTCCGCCCGCGGCAACGAATAGCACGTCTTTCATCTTCTTATCCCCTTCTTCGCTCTTGCACGATCATGGTGTAACGTGACTATTTCGTAC
>NZ_WUDQ01000324.1:0-4058 GCF_009827695.1 Paenibacillus sp. OT2-17
CAAGCGCAGTTCACCAATACTACTGGGAACAGTAACGCTATTGCAGCGGCTCGTATCTCTTATTTCCTCAATCTGAAAGGTCCGGCCATATCCGTAGATACGGCATGCTCCTCATCGCTGGTGGCAACCCATCTGGCCTGCCAGGCGTTATCTAACGGAGAGATAGAAATGGCGTTGGTTGGCGGGGTGTCGCTATATCTGACTCCTGAATCGTATGTAGGCATGTCTGCATCCGGAATGTTGTCGCCAGATGGCCGGTGTAAAACGTTTGACAATAGCGCCAACGGCTTTGTTCCAGGGGAAGGAGTAGGGGCGCTGGTTCTGAAGCGGCTGAAGGATGCTGAAGCTGATCGGGATCATATATACGGAGTTATTATTGGGTCCGGAATCAATCAAGATGGAAAAACCAACGGGATTACCGCTCCAAGCACAAACAGCCAAATTGAGCTGGAGCGGGAAATATACAACAAATATCAGATTGAGCCTGAAAGCATTAGCTATGTTGAAATGCATGGGACAGGAACCAAGCTGGGTGACCCTATTGAATTGGAAGCTTTATCAACCGCCTTTAAAGAGAAAACCGATCAGAAGAACTACTGTGCCATAGGTTCGGTAAAAAGCAATATCGGGCATACTTCTGCAGCAGCGGGCATAGCAAGCGTGCAAAAGGTGTTGCTATGCATGAAGCATAGAAAGCTAGTACCGACACTGAATTTCAAGAACCCGAATGAGCATTTTGATTTTGATAATTCTCCTTTTTATGTAAATACAGAATTGAACGCCTGGGAACCTTCCCGCGGGGACAAAAGGCGCGCCGCTGTGAGCTCTTTCGGATTTAGCGGTACGAACGCCCATCTTATTATTGAAGAATATCGTCCAGGGACGGGAACATCTGCGACATCACCAACAGCCGCCGATATCCATAATCCCGTTCTCTTCGTTTTGTCTGCCAAAGGTGAAAAGCAACTAAAAACGTATGCCGAAAGAATGAGGAGCTTTATTGCATCCCGGGAAAATCTTAACCTCTCGGATATGGGGTATACGCTGCAAGTGAGCCGCGAGCCGATGGATTACCGGCTGGCTTTTGTGGCAGATTCAAAAGAGGCATTGCTAAAAGCGCTCGAAGGATTTGCGAATCATGATCTGGTTTCTGGCGTCCTAACGGCGCAGGTGAAAAAGAGCAAAGACGGGATTGTGATGTTTGAGGCGGATGAAGATGCCAAATCGTTGCTTGAAACCTGGATCAAGAAGAGAAAACTGAAAAAAATAGCGGAGTTGTGGGTAAAGGGGCTAACTATTGACTGGAACAAGCTGTATGGGGACATCAAACCTTACCGGATCAGTCTACCGACCTATCCTTTTGCGAGAGAACGCTGCTGGGCGCCTGAGCTTAACAGCAAGGCAGGCAAAGGCATGACTTCTGTCACTGCTGCTTCGCTCCATCCTTTACTGCATCGAAACATCTCCGATTTCTCGGAGCAGCGGTTCAGTTCGACTTTTACAGGCCAGGAGTTTTTCCTGAAGGATCATGTGGTGAATGGACGCAAGGTTCTATCCGGGGCTGCTTGTCTTGAAATGGTCCGGGCGGCCGTGAATCAGGCAACAGGATCTGATGAGGGCGGGCCAACCGGAATTTGCCTTAAAAACGTGGTTTGGGCACGGCCTATTATCGTAGAGGATGGGCCACTACAGCTACACATCGGACTTTTCCTGGATGAACATCAAGAGATTTCCTATGAAATATATGGGGAGAGCGCAGAAGCTGATGCAGGGATTGTGATATATAGCTACGGCAGTGCTACACGAAGATCGGCTGTGGAGGTCCCAACACTGAATATTAAAGACTTGCAGAATGTATGCAGTCGGAACTTCGACCCCACACAATTGTATGGAGTTTTCAGGGATATGGGAATGGATTATGGCCCTGGACATCAAGGAATTGAGATGGTGTATGCGGGAGAGGGTCAAGTGCTGGCTAAGTTATGCTTGCCGGCTTCCGTTTCTGACAACCAAAGCAAATTTGTCCTGCATCCAAGTATGATAGATTCGGCCTTGCAGGCAACCGTGGGCTTGACGCTGGGGTCTGGCGAGATCAAACCTTCTTTGCCTTACGCCATTCAAGAAGTTGAAATTATAAAAAATTGCAGCTCCATCATGTGGGCGCTGATTCGCTACAATGCAGACGGTCTAGCTGAGGAAAAGGCACAGAAGCTGGATATTGACCTGAGCGACGAAACTGGAGCCATCTGTGTCAGGATAAAAGGATATTCATCAAGAATTCTGAATAGGGACTTGATTTCCTCGGATGTTCAGTCAAATTCCAGTAACTTGATGCTTGAACCCGTATGGAAAGAGCAAGGGATTGCTCTAGGGGCTGAAATGCCTGTATATGATCGCCATGTCGTGTTACTCTGCCAGCCGTCCGAGATTTCCCGTGAACAAGTTGAAGCTCGGATGGACGGCGTGCAATGCATTGTACTGCAACCCGACCGAAACGGAATCGCGGAACAGTTCCAGCATTACGCCGTCCAGGTGGTTGAAGAGATTCAAAGCATTTTCAGGGAAAAACCCAATGGCAAGGTGCTGATCCAGATTGCCATAAGCGGACAGGAGGAGCAGCAGCTTTTCTCGGGACTTTCCGGTCTTTTAAAAACGGCCCGGCTTGAGCATTCAAAACTGGTAGGTCAGTTAATAGAACTGGGACAGGATGAGGACTGGGGAGCAATCATAGACATTTTAAAAGAAAACAGCCGTAGCCTCGAGGATATCCAGATTCGGTACGAGAAAGGCACACGGTGGGTTTCCTGCTGGAACGAAGTTCACATCTCTCAGGAAGCGGCGGGTAACCCGTGGAAGGATGGCGGAGTGTACCTGATTACTGGCGGTGCCGGTGGATTGGGACTCATTTTTGCCAAAGAGATTACGGATAAAGTCCATAAAGCCGTCTTGATTTTAACGGGGCGTTCCGCGCTGGATGAGGGCAAACGGGCTGAGATAAAGAAAATGGAGGCATTAGGGGCGCGAATAATATACAGACAGGTCGATGTGACTCAGGAGCAGGCGGTGACCGATTTAATCCAGGAAATTCAGGAGGAATTCGGAAACATCAATGGCATCATTCACAGTGCAGGAGTCATTCGTGACAACCGCATACTCCAAAAAAATAGCGAGGAAATGCTGGAGGTTCTCGCACCCAAAGTAATAGGGACAGTGAATCTGGATCAGGCAAGCAAGAATCTGCCGCTTGACTTCTTTGTTCTATTTTCGTCTGTAGCCGGAGGATTAGGTAATCAGGGACAGGCAGACTATTCTGCAGCTAATGCGTTTATGGATGCTTATGCCGGATACCGGAACACTCTGATAGCATCTAAGCAGCGCCAGGGTCAAACGCTATCCATCAATTGGCCGCTATGGAAAGAGGGTGGGATGCGTATTGATGAGGAAACGGAGAAGCTGGTAAGGCAGCGTACAGGCATGAGCGGCATGTCAACCTCTTCCGGCGTTCAGGCCTTGTATCGTGGCATGATCGCGGGCGTTGATCAGGTTATGGTGATGGAAGGCAATCTCGCAAAAATGAAGAAAAGCATGGGTTTAATCACGACTCCAGAGATTAGGCAGCCTGAAAAGGTGACAGGAATTTCAGAAGCTTCCCCTAAAAGCAATGCCGTACCGGATCTGCTGGACAAGGTACAGGCCGCTATGATACAGGCCGTGTCAAAATTGCTGAAAGTCAAACTTGAAGATATTGATGAACATGTAGAACTGAGTGAGTATGGCTTCGATTCCATCCTGCTCACACAATTTACCAACAACATCAATCACTTATACCGACTTGAGCTGACGCCGGACATATTTTTTGAATACACAACGATTCATGACTTCACCAGGTATTTGGTGGACGAATATGATGCCGTGCTTGGCGAGCAGTTTGCCGTGCATGCCCGGATTGAGCCTGCTGTCCAGGCCGTGGAGGATGATAGGGAAGACAGTACCCACGTTAGACGGCAGCGTTTCCGGTTTGCAGGCGGGAATGTGTTGTCCATGCCGCAACATACTCA
>NZ_WUDQ01000325.1:0-4054 GCF_009827695.1 Paenibacillus sp. OT2-17
ATGTAAGGTAAAATGTGTGCAAATGTAGCATCTGCCAAATCCGCTGCCCGCTGCATCACTTCCAGCTCTTCTGCATCCTTGTACACCCGTAGCTTCTCCACAATGCCCGACACCGGAACCAGTGAAATAGGTGACAAATCTTCGCTATAAGCTTTATGCGTCGCAACAGTTACAGCGTCTTGCTCGAAGCCTGTTTCGCTGATCTGATGGGAAGACAGTAATTCTTTCACCGTTTCCATGACCTGTGCAGCGTGCTGCACCACCGTGAAGCCTTCGGCTTGTTCGGTCGCTTGCGTCATATAGCGAAAGTCAGTCAGCAAATAGCTATGGGATTCCGTAATCAGCACATAACCCGCCGAACCTGTGAAGCCTGTCAAATATCGACGATTGACAGGGCTAGTAATCAGCATAGCCCGCAGATTATGCTCGCCCAGCGCCTGCCGCAGCTTTAACACCCGGTCATTCTTCATCTTTCATTCCGCTCCCCTCTGTCAAATAACCAAATGCTATTTTAACACAGGGGATAGGCGCTTGAGAAGTTTTTGTTACGTTCAGCCCTCAGCTTTCTCAGGCTCGCGCTTTCTTTCATCCGTATACTCGACAGCAACGGTATATCCGATAAATAGTCCCCACAGTATAAACACACAAATTTCTGTATATAAGGAATTCCATGTTAACCGATCAGGAGCATTCATAATTCCTAGCTTAGGACCTGTTAATACAAATAAAACAACCCACCAAATCAGACCATACACAATTCCGGGTATAGGACCCTTAAATCTGCGCAGCAACAGAGTGTACACCAGTGAAGCTACGACGGATAATCCAATAAAAAAAAGTAGCCCTACCAGATGTCCCGCCATGGTGTTCATAAACGAATGCTTGAAAAAAGGCTCCGCGAGAAAGCCAGGCGCTACTACCGTAAAATGCAACTTATAAAACAGCCAGCGCAGCAATCCCCAGAGTAAACCCGCAAAAAAACCCAACTCAAGTGCAAAAGGAATGAGAGGCGTATGTATTTTGCCTGACTGCTGCCTGCCTCTACCACTGTCGTTATGATGACGTTGATCCTGAGATCCGCGAGACTGCTCCTGTTCATGTCCTATCTTGGGTATAGAGTAGGTTTCACTCATGTTGTTTAATCCCCTTTCAATATGCAAACTTTTTCCCATCGTAAAGACAATTGCAATCGGAAATGCATGTACGTCCATCGGATTCTGCATTCCATTTTGCTAGGTAGTATGCTCCAAGGGGGAATAGTTTAACAATGAACAGGAATGCTGAATAATGGCAGCTTTCCAATTGAGGGTACGGACCCGTTTTTTACATTGACAAAATTTCAATCCTCTATCATAATATAATGATGAAAATGATAATCATTATCATTTCCTAAAAACATATATACGGGAGAACGCTTCTATGAAAAAGGGATTAATCGGGATTTTATTGTTAATGGTTTTTACGCTCACTCTGGCAGGTTGCGGAGCAGCCGACAAAGCATCGAATAAAGATCAGACAGCCACGTCGGGTAGCAAACCGACTGACACAGCGACTGGTCCTGTGACGGTAAAGCATAATCGTGGTGAGGTCACGCTCAACAAGCCCGCACAGCGTGTCGTAGTGCTGGAATGGACATTTACAGAGGATTTGATTGCGCTGGGCGTTCAGCCGGTTGGTAATGCAGACAATGCCAACTACAAGGTGTACGTGACACCGGAGGCGGCTCTCGATAGTAGCGTGGTCGATGTCGGCACGCGTAACGAGCCGAATCTGGAAGCGATTGCTGCATTGAAGCCGGATCTGATCATTTCAAATGTTGATGGAAATGAGGCTATCTATGAGCAACTCAAGGCCATCGCTCCAACGATCGAATATAATCTGAACGATGGTAACGGCTACGATCATGATAAAATGGTAGAAATTTTTAATAGCATCGCAGGTGCTCTTGGAAAAGAAGACAAAGCTAAGCAGGTGCTTGCCGAACTGGATCAGCATTATGCTGAAGCCAAAGAAAAGCTCACCGCTGCTGGCAAGTCGGATTATCATTATATACTGACACAGGCTTTCACTTCGCAAAATGCGGCCAGCCTTCGTATGTTTTCAGATAACTCAGTCGTCGTGGCAACACTGGCGAAGATCGGCATGATTAACGATTGGAAACCGAGCAAAGTTGAACAGTATGGCTTTTCAACCGTAGGCATTGAAGCTCTGTCTGCCGTTCAGGACAGCAACTTTATCTATATTGTTCAGCCGGACGATAATGTTTTCGGCGCACCCATGAAAAATAATTCGGTCTGGAATGGTCTAAATTTCGTTAAAGAAAAACGTACCTATTCACTGAGCGGTACGACATGGACATTTGGCGGCCCCCTCTCTTCAAAAGGGCTGGTTGACCAGGTTGTCGGGGCAATTACGCAATAAGTTGTCTCCAAATATTCATTCGGTTTTATAATGAGTAGCATTTATGTGAGCAGTCTGAGCTCCATAAATGCTTTTTTTATAAGCCTGTGGCATGAGCTTTCTCCACGATAAGAATTTCTACCTTCTCCTTTAAAAGCAGAATCTTAGCTTGGAGTGGCCTAATTACTACACTCAGTTTCATCTAACTAGATATTCCCTTCCAAATTCGATACAATATACAAAAAAGCATGTATTAAGAGAGGTGAGACGGTTGTCACAAGCATCCAAGCCTGTGAGCTACGGCGGTCAGGCAGTCATTGAAGGTGTCATGTTCGGCGGCAAGCGTGTCAATGTCACGGCAGTTCGCCGCAAAACTGGCGAAATCACATATTTGGAAGTACCACGCAAGGAGCAATCCTGGGTATCCAAATTCCGCAGAATTCCTTTATTGCGGGGGATTGTAAGCATCATCGACTCCAGCGCCAAGGGTACCAAGCATTTAAACTATTCAGCCGATGCGTATGCTGATGATGAAGTAGATCTGGAAGAACGCGCTGAGCAAAAGAAAAAAGAAGAATCTCGCTGGAGTCTGAGTATGATGATCGGTGTGGCGGCAGTCGGTATTTTGTCATTCCTGTTTGGCAAAATTGTATTGACTCTCGTTCCGGTTATTGTAGAGAATTTCCTGTTCGGAAGCTTGTTTCACAGCCAAATTTTGCATAACCTCGCAGAAGGAGCTATTAAGCTGATTCTGCTACTGGCTTATTTGTGGAGTATTTCCCAAACTCCGTTAATTAAGCGACTGTTTCAATATCACGGCGCAGAGCATAAAGTAATTACAGCATTCGAAGCAGGGGAAGAACTAACCCCGGCCAATGTACAAAAATACAGCCGTCTGCATTACCGCTGCGGTAGTAGCTTTATTATGCTGACCGTGATCATCGGAGTACTTGTCTATTCCCTATTTACCTACGATAATCTGTGGGAGCGCATGGGGCAACGGCTTCTACTGCTTCCGATCGTACTGGGGCTTTCTTTTGAATTTCTCAAGCTGACCAATGCTCTTCGTGAAATTCCGGTACTTCGTTATTTAGGTTACCCCGGTCTGTGGCTGCAACTACTTACCACCAAAGAACCGACTGATGATCAAGTGGAGGTATCCATTGCCTCATTTAAGCGTATGCTTGAATTGGATGCTGAGTTGGAAAACGTACCTGTAAAGGAGACCTTCAACAGTCTGGTCCTTGATCCTGTGAAAGGATGAGTGAATAATGAACAGACATGCCGTTATTTTCTGGCTTACCCTTGCTTTGGGTGCATATGGGATTGTGGATATGCTATGGAGAGGAAGCTGGGGCTTTCTCATGAGTTTACTAATTCCCGTCCTTGTTTTTGCAGTTATATTTCTGCTATACAAATACCTGCCAGGGCAACGCAATCGTACTCCCAAAATCAAACCCTCTGTGCGCACCATGGCCAAAACAGCCAACGCACGTAAGCAGCAGACTACAGGCAAGCGCAAAGCGTATCCTTTTCATGTAATTGAAGGTTCCAAGGGCAAAAATGAAGAAGAACAACCTAAATATCATTAATGATAATCATCCTTTAAAATGTAGCACAAAGGAGCCATCACCCGCGTATTCAAATATGACCG
>NZ_WUDQ01000326.1:0-4053 GCF_009827695.1 Paenibacillus sp. OT2-17
ACTACACGGAAATGCTGATTCGTCCCACCATTATCGCCCCATTGAATGGCTTTGGCTCCATCGGCGGTGGCGCCTTCAGAAATATCGATCAGCTTGCCGGTTGCCCGATTTTTCAGCTTGTAATAACCACCGGTTACAGATACTAATTGCCAATGCTGACTGGACCAGCCTCCGTCACTCCACTGCTCAATAACTGTACCGTCTGTTGTGGTACCGCTTTCAACACCAATTAGCTTTCCGCTGTTGCGGTTCACAATTTTGTAATATCCGCTGCCTGCATCCTTGAGCTGCCATTGCTGGTTTGCAGCTCCGGAATTTGCACGCTGCTCCAGGTCTGCGCCGTCCGTCGTTGCATTGCCAATAATGCTTAGTGGCTTATTGCTCTTGCGATTCACTAGCTGATAATAGGCATCCGGATCAATGGCAATTGGTGTTGTTATCCCCTCGACCACACCACTGGCGGTGTCAATATTAATGCTGTCGAACCAATCCATGGCTAATGAAGTCGCTGTTGGAAAACGCAGTGGCAGCCATACATATTGAGAATCCTGCACAGGACCGCTCCACGCACCCGCCCAACGGTCGCCCAAATACAGGTATGAAGTTGTCTGGGCACCTTCAACAGGAATCACGTAAGACGACTGTGAACCATATGTCGTACCGTCCCCGAAGTTTATCGTATTACTCCAGGTTCCTTCAATGCTGGATGCGGTAGCATACTTGGCTTGATTGGGATTCCAGCCGGTTGCCCCGGATGTAATCAGGAAGTAGACGTCTCCTTTTTTGAACATCGCCGGAGCTTCACGATATTGTCCTGGCCAAAGTGTAGTCACCAGCGATTCAACTTGCAGAAAATCCGGTGTCAGACGATAGATGTTCAGATCCGCGTTTACCCGGGTAGCCGAAATGAGGTAAGCTGTACCGTTATCGTTGTATACGGTCATATCGCGCGAATCGTGATCCAGAGGACGGAAGCTGCCCTGATACGTGTAATCGCCGTCCACGGTATCGGAAGAAGCGACAGCCACTCGGGCCTCGTTGTAATTAACCCCATTCTCCTTATGCATCCATAATACGTATTTACGTGTTTTTTCATTGTAAATCACTTTCGGACGTTCAATATTCGAAACATTCAGCTCTACAGCGGAGCTGCTGGTCAGTACGTTTTTACGAAACTCCCAGTTTTTTAAATCAGAGGAACGGTAGGCGGATACCGCCTTGAATGTGCCGTTGGGATTACGATTTTCACCAAACCAATAATAGTAACCATCTACTTTAATCATACCACCCCCATGGGCATGGACCACGTTTCCATCTGTATCTTTAAACTGAATGCCATTCACAACATTCGCTGAAGCGGCTGAAGCGATCTTAGGAGAAAACATCTGAAAAATGCTCAACGTCAGCAAAATAGAGAGCATAATACACAGCAAGCGGGCAAAATCATATTTCATTGTTTCGTCCTCCTCTGTATGCGTTATTTTAAAGCGCTTTCATTAATAGGCTCTATGAAGTAGTTTTAATAGAGATGCTTATCCCAATTGTATCCATATTGAATTGAAAGTGCTAGAGTAGTATATTGACCATGTACACGGCACACGCCATCCATATCTAACAGACTTCAATCGAACGGTGAGTGTTACAAACTGGCTGATATTCATTAGATATACAGGAGGCAACCATGAAAATATACGCGATTGATACGAGCAAGCCGGAAGCTGAGGAGCATTACGAATTACTGGTAAATCGGGTTTCGCTGGAAAAGCAGCACAAGTTAGATCGTTTTTTACATCGGGAAGATGCTTTGAGGGGCTTATATGCCGATGTGCTGCTAAGATGGTTGGTCTGCCGGCAATTGAAGGTATCTAATTCCAGTCTTCAATTTACATACAACGCGTTCGGTAAGCCTTCCTTGATAAATGCACCCGCATTCCATTTTAATGTTTCTCACTCGGGAAAATGGGTGGTGTGCGCTATTGATGATCACCCGCTTGGAATCGACATTGAACAGCTCCGTCCTATAGATTTTGAGGTAGGTAGAGTGTGCTTTTCGGACACAGAGTATGATGCGTTAATGCGTCAGGATGCAGACAACCGCTTATCGTATTTTTACGATCTATGGACGCTTAAAGAAAGCTTTGTGAAGGCCGAGGGGCAGGGACTAACTCTACCGTTGAAGTCTTTTTCATTCGAGCTGAAGGCACAACCGTTCATAGGCTTCACGACAGAGGGCTTTACCACCGAGTATTGTCATTTTAAGCAGTATGAGTTGGATCAGGATTATAAAATGGCTGTCTGTGCAGCTCATGACCAATTTGCCCAGCAGGTGCAGCAGATAGATATAAATACACTACGCTTGGAAGTGGCAACACAGGCGTAATATGAAGTGGATATGCGTATAGTTGAAAAAAGGAGATGAGTGGCGTTGACATTCGTTTTGTTCAAGCACGGCCGGTTGCATGGGGATTGGGCTTCCAAAGGAGACTCCATCGTTGTACAGCAGGGTCGGATACAAGCCATCGGATATGCTCGGGAGCTTGAATTGCAGTTGACCGGTAAGGAATATGAAACTGTGGATTGGGAAGACGCCTATGTACTGCCAGGCTTAACCGATTCACATATGCATTTGTCTATGCATGGTATGAAGCTGGCTATGCTGGATTTAACATCAGCTACCTCCAAGGAAGAGATGCTGGCTATGCTGCGCAAACGGGTCGCTGTAACACCGCCGGGAGAGTGGATTTTAGGACTTAACTGGAATGAAAATGCGTTTATTCCTGTTGAAATTCCAGGTATAGCCGAGCTGGATGCCATTACAGATCAGCATCCGGTATATCTCACTCGTACGTGCTTTCATACGTTCTTGGCCAATTCAGAGGCATTTCGGCGTGCGGGTATTAGCGAGGACACCCCTGACCCGGCTTCGGGAGCCTATGGACGAGACGCAGATGGACGGTTGAACGGATTGATTTATGAGGAAGCATCCTTTGCCTTTACTAGCGTGCAGCCAGAGCCAAATTATTCGGTTAAGAAGGATACGATTCGGCGGGCTTGCCTGGATGCGCTACGGCTTGGTCTAACTGCTGCGCACACGGAAGATTTACGTTTTTTGGGCAGCGTGGAGACGATGCAGCGAATTTACAGGGAGCTGAGGGAAGAAGGTCTTGCTTTTCGCACACACCAGCTCATCTATCATCCATTTATGGAAGAAGCGAAAGTGCAAGGGCTGCGTGCAGGTACCGGAAATGAGTGGTTTAAAATCGGTGCGATTAAAATGTTTGCCGATGGCGCTATTGGTGGAAGAACGGCATTATTGTCAGAACCTTATAGTGATGCTCCACATACCCGCGGAATGGCGATTCAACCGCAGCCAGAGTTGAATCAGATGGTGGCAGCTGCCAGGGCCGCAGGCTTTCCAGTGGCTGTACATGCTATAGGGGATGGGGCAGCGCACATGATTTTGACAGCGATGGAGGCCCATGTGCTCAGGGAGGAAAGCGGTTTGCCAGATCGCCTGATCCATGGACAGGTGCTTAGGAGGGATTTGGTCAAGAGAATGGCGAAGCTGCCGCTGATTGCGGACATCCAGCCCCGTTTTGTCGCAAGTGACTTCCCTTGGGTACTGGATCGGGTTGGGAAAGAACGGACTGAATATTTATATGCCTGGAAAAAACTGCTGGAAGCAGGCATTCCATGTGCTGGAGGTAGTGACGCGCCGATTGAGCCGTTAAACCCTTTTCTTGGTATTCATGCGGCAGTGACTCGCGCCAAGCCGGAAGAAATGCATGAGGGCTATCTTCCCGCTGAAAAGCTGGATGTACATGAAGCCATTCGTCTGTTTACCACGGGAAGCGCAGTAGCAGCCGGGGAAGCTGATGAGAGAGGGGCGATAGCTGAAGGGAAAGCGGCTGACTTTACAGTCATTGACCGTGATGTATCGGAAAGCCCGCAAGCTTTACTTGATGTTAAGGTACGAATGACAGTTGTAAACGGGAAAGTAGCATATCGGTCATAGGCTGGTGATAAGTTGTATGCCAAAAGCCTTCAACTTCA
>NZ_WUDQ01000327.1:0-4045 GCF_009827695.1 Paenibacillus sp. OT2-17
CAATTGATTTGGAATGGCTGTCTCCCGAGCAATCTGGTCCGCCGATGCTGGTTGGTATCACGCTGGCTTGTCTTCTGGAGATTGGACGCCGGGGCACAGGTCAACCTTTGACCGCGCAGCTTGTTGAATTTTCGAACTCCATGGGTGATGTACAGGCGCTTGAAGCTTACTTCGGCTGTCGTATCCGGATTGGTGCAAAACGTAACCGATTGACGCTACATCGAAGAGATCTGGACCGCCCCTTTGTCTCGTACAACGAAGAGCTGCTGGAGATCCTGACTCCTGTTTTGGACCGGTCGTTGGATGAACAGCAGCGCAACCGCTCAATTACCGAGATGGTCAAATGGATGATGAAACGTAGCCTTACAGGAGGGCGCCCTGACATTCAGGCTGTGGCGAAGGAGCTCGGTATGAGCGATCGTACCTTGCAGCGCCGGCTTACTGACGAAAACACGAGCTTCAAGCTTCTGTTGACACAAGTTAGACATGAGCAGGCACGAAAGTACTTGGCAGACCCCTCGCTTGATATTAAAGAGGTGGCATTCTTGATTGGATATGAAGACCAGAACTCGTTTTACCGCGCCTTCCGCCTATGGGAGGGTGATACACCTTCAAATTGGCGGACTGAACATCAAGGTACAAACTCGATATCAGGAGCACGCTAGGACTGCCGACTATTCATTGATACAATTCCTAATAAGTTTTGTCATTTGGCGTGTTAAACAAGAACTTTGGCGCATTATACTAGTTACTGGACAATCCAGACAAGATAACATAATCACTATCCGGAGCACAAGACTGTTTTAAAAAAGGAGAAGTGTATTATGGATATGGGATTAAACCATAAAACAGCTTTAGTTACAGGATCAACGAAAGGTATAGGTAAAGCAATTGCCATTGAACTAGCCCAAGAAGGTGTTAATGTACTAATTAATGGACGAAATGATGAAGAGGTAGAACGAACTGTAAATGAAATTAAGTCAGATTTCCCAGCTACCTCTCCTCAAAATGCCACAGCCGATATTGTGGATATTGGACAAAGAGATGCTTTATTCGAAAAATACCCTAATATTGATATTTTAGTTAACAATACGGGTATTTATGAAATTATGCAATATGAGGACATAGACGATGAAGTATGGGAAAAATACTTCCGCGCTAACGTTCTTGCTGCAAATGGATTATCAAAATTTTATTTACCTAAAATGTTGAAAAATGATTATGGCCGCATTATTTTTATTGCGAGTGAAGAAGCAATTATGCCTTCAGGACAAATGCCGCAGTATTGTATGACAAAATCTATGTTGTTATCATTGTCAAAAAGCTTATCTAAATTAACAATAGGAACAGAAGTTACAGTCAATACGATCATGCCAGGACCAACACTCTCTGAGAATGTGCACCAAATCATTGAGAGTATGTATCCTCATGAAGATATGACTTTTTCAGAAAAAGAGAAAGATTTTATGGTTACCAACCTGCCTCAATCTGAAATACAGCGATTTATCAAACCTATTGAAATAGGTAGACTAGCTACATTTGTATGTAGTCCTTATGCATCTGCATTTAAAGGTTCTCCAATCCGTATGGATGGAGGAATGGTACCGACTATTTTTTAGCGCTTTTGGAGAAGCTTGCTGAAATTAGCGCTGACATTGCGGAACATTATGATAAGATGAAGTCAAACATCACTCGAGGGTAGGAGGAGGATCATGAACCATTTTGCTATGTATGGAAAGTTGACGGCACATCTAGGGCAAAGGGACGCTCTTGCAGACATCTTGCTAGAAGCGGCCGATCTGTTGAAGTCGAATAATGACTGCTATTTGTATATAGTCAATGTGTCAGACGACGACCCGAATGCGGTGTATGTGACCGAACTGTGGAAAGATGCAGATGCCCATGCAGCCAGTCTTAAGAACGAAGAGGTACTGGCGTCGATACAACGCGGCCGATCGTTGATTATCGGAGCGGAGCCCATTAAACTGCGTGCTTTAGGGGGAAAAGGCCTGTAGGGTCATGATGCAATTGCTGCTACCACAGCAGCCGATCACTCGGTTGCTTTTAAGCTAACCAGCAGGATAGTCCTAATGAAACGCTTTTGTAACATGTGAAAGGTTGGCAGATAAAATTGGCCCTGGTATAATAAGGGTAATTCACTAAGGAGAGATTTTTTGTCTGGAGCTGTTCTTTACTAATCCAATTCCATAAAAAGAGGTTTTCATGCACCTACTATTCGTCTGCCCAATTTTTGTATTACGGGTGGGATTTGAAAGCTTCGGAATTAGTTAAGAACAACGGATATTACCAGATCCTTAGGGATACCTGTTATAATGAGTCCAATCCGTGCTGGTTCAGCGCGGATTTTTTTTATGGCTCAAATAGCAGGTGATATGAGGGTAGGAATGACGTATGTTCATTCCTGCCCTTTTCTAATTTTTAGCAAAGGGGGATAGAAGGGAATTACTCCAATTTGGTCAAATACATCCAGACTTCTTGAATGAAAGATTCAATCTAAGTAAATAGAAAGGTGGACAATACATGAAACTTCAAACGAATCGGCTCATATTAAAAACACTTGATCTTAATTTAATCGAAGCAGCAGCCCGACGTGATATAGGTGCTATTGAAGCTTTGGGTTATAAAACCAGTGATGAATGGCCGGGTCCTGATTTCTTTGAAGCTTTACCTTATTTTCGAGAACTTTTGATAAAAAATAATGGCACTAGAGGTTTTGACTCTTGGATCATTGTGGAGAAGGATACCCAAGAAATTGTTGGAGGGATTGGTTTTTTAGGAGATCCTGATCAGAACGGTATGATTGAGATCGGTTTTGCAACGAATGAAAGCCATCGCCGCAAAGGCTATTGCTATGAAGCCGCTCAAAAATTAATAGAGTGGTCCTTAAATCATGAAGAGGTCCAAATCGTAACGGCAAGATGCGTACCTGACAATATCAGCTCTAAGAATTTGTTATTGAAGTTAGGATTTCAAATTGATCACAAAGATGAAGAATTGCTTTATTGGAAATATCAAATGAAGAAAGTAGGAGGGGGTCAGCAGAAATGATCCGTCGAGATCTAGATGACGTAGATTTCATAAGAGCAAATTTAATGGGGCCTAGTTCGATTATCATGCTCGAGGAGCTATCGAAAAATTTGCCTTTGCAGAAAGGAATGCGAGTGCTGGATTTGGGCTGTGGGACTGGACTTACTTCTATCTATCTGGCGCAAAAGTTTGGCATAACCGTGTTTGCTGTCGATTTATGGATTAGTGCAACTGAAAACTTTAGAAGATTCAGAGAGTTTGGTTTGGAAAGCGAAATTATCCCCATCCATGCAGATGCCTGCCACTTGCCTTTTGCGGAACAATACTTTGATGCAGTTATAAGCGTAGATGCGTATCAATATTTTGGAGCGAATGAGCAGTACTTAGATGACCATCTTGCGCCGCTAGTTAAAGAAGGAGGTAAATTGGCTATAGCAATGCCAGGGGTAAAGATGGAGTTTGATGGGGTTATACCCGTGGAACTGCAGCCGTTCTTGTCACTTAGTGAGGTTGATAATCAGTGGCATACATGCGATTGGTGGCGGAAATTATGGGAACAGTCGCCAAATGTTTACGTTGAATCGGTAAGAGAAATGAGATGCTTCTCGAAAGCTTGGTATGAATGGCTTCAGTGTAACAACGATTATGCACGTGCTAATAATGCATTGCTGAATGCAGATGACGGGAAGTATATGAATCTAATCTCGCTTATTGCTACTAAGAAATAGCGATATCCGGGGACAAAAGTTCCCAGTCCTATGGGCTGAAATTCGCTAAAGTAACTGAGAACGATAGTTCAACTCTACCAAAAACAGCCGAGCGCTCGGCTGTTTTTTTAACTAGTGGGCAGATTACATGAAGTGGTTAATCGATGCCAGGGTCGAACTTACAGGCTTAGGTCGGAAGAGTAATACAGGAGAAATTGGCCCATGAAGGCCTCCACAAGCTTTCTCAATTCCCGACGGGCTACCCGAATATGGAGAGGCTTTAGAACTTG
>NZ_WUDQ01000328.1:0-4042 GCF_009827695.1 Paenibacillus sp. OT2-17
AGGCAAGCCCGCCTATGACGAAAGTCCATCAGAATGTTCTCGTTAATTAAAGGAGTTTGATCGTTCATTAAGGTCTGCACAAGAATATAAGCTTTGGACATACTAAATACTCGTCCATGATCTTTTGACATAACACGTCTAGGTCTTGGCATAATCCGTTCTATGTTGTATGAAGCATTTGTAGTTCTTATAAGCCACCTAAGCCAATGTCGAAGCTCCACTCGGAAAAACGTCTTATCTTCTTGTCCCTTCATCTGGCCAAAAATCTCTGTGTATACTTCTGATATTGAATTCTCGCTTATGTCAGTAAGACCTTTTGATCGACATTTGATTGCAAAATACCGGATGTACTTGACTATCGCTTTCCAATAATTTATGCTGATAGTTTTTTTACCGTATCTGAAAAGTAAATTTCCTTCATCGTCGTAATAATCATCAGTTATTGAATCATTCACACGTTGCCTCAAGTAAGAAAATGCAAAGGTATAGAGACTCTCCTCAAACGGCGTTTGGGTTGGATATATTCCCGCGGCTATCCAGAGACTTCTTTCCGCTTCATCGCAAGGTATGACCGGTTTATTTTCAATCAAGGAATCTGTTTCTTTAGCTAACATCTTACCTAGGAGGGTTAAACTACTTCTATGATATTTAGCGATCTTACTTGCTTTTGCTAATACAGAGGAAGTAATAATATGATTACCCTCTAACCCTTCCTTAAGGGCGTAACCTGCGAACCATAAGCAAACTACAGTTCGAAGCAAAGGAATCCTTTTCTTTGCCTTTTGTAGTTGTTTTTCGCTATCCATCGGATACAATACCGGATAGTATTTATCGTAAAGCGCATCAAAGTACTCAAAATTCGGTAACTCGGGAAAAGGAAATTTATTGAATTCGGTCTTGGTTGGAAATACGATCTCTAAAGGCAAACTGATCCGTTGTAAAAAGGCAAGCAGTAATACGTAATCTCTTTGGGTGCCGGGTAACTTGAAAAATATTGTGGGTTGTACCAAATCCGTTAAGGAGCTTGATAAAATAGGTTCAACCCGTCCCCAAGTCTCTGCCGATCTGTATTGTTCATACTCCGATCTTGTCAGATGCTCTCTACTCTCGAATTGTCCCTTTCGCCTTACAGTAATGGGTCCAAATCTCAGGGATTGCCAAGCTAATATTTGCGACACGATTTCACCTCTTTCCAATCTAAGCTCAGACTAGTCGACTGATAACCTCTATTTGAATCTGTTCGTCACTATAGCCGAAATGCCGAATCATGTCCCCAAGCAACGCTATTTGCGTAGCTAATCCGGCCGCCTTGGCGTTTTTGGTTGTAAAATCCCGACTGCCTCGCATCATGTTCCACATGTCCTTGGTTAATCTGGCCAAAGTATGAAATGCCTGTGCTGCTTCACTTTTTCGTATGGCGAAATGATGACAGGAAAAACACTTTGCCTCAAAAAGGCAAGCCCCCTGTATTAAACATCTTCCTACACCTGTAGGAGCTGGAAGCCCGAATTTTGCAAAGAATTCATCTAAAGATAGCTCTTCAGATCCCAAAGCTTTTATCAATTCGTCAGGCTCAGTTTGTTCGCTGGCAAGTGCTTCGAAGATTCGCCAAATAAACCGTCCCGCAATCTCACCATCCTGATATTTCTTAATAGTAGCAAATAACAATGCTTGACGGGAGAGATTACTTCGTAAGTATCAATTCAGCATGGTTTGATTTTCATGACCTGCAGCAAGTCGTGCTAACTCACTGTTCCCGGTTTCGATTGCAATGTGAGTTATGAGATAGTGTCTGTAACCATGAGCCTTCCCTTTTTTATCTCCATGTCCAATAAATTCTGCTATCTTGTCAAAAAACCTATATATTTGTCTTTCATTCAAAATCCAGGGATATTTCTCCAATTGAAAAAGATGCACATACGATGCATCCGCTCTTTCGTTCCGTATCGGTCGGAAGGCTTTATCGCTCGATCTTTTCTGTAAAAATTCGACCGCTCTAAGACCTGCAGAATCAATTATAGGAAATTGGCCGTTACGATGTTTAGCTTTCTCAATACCTGAATATGGGCTGTATAATCCTACCGCTGATGGAGCATTAGGCAATGGCAGCATACATTCTTCAGCCTGAAGATTGAGCAGATACGTTTTACGCACCGGTGATGAGGCAATAATTAACCAAAAAGCGCGACATAAAACTTCAACATCATCTTCGGGATGATAATTTTCAATTGCTTCCTTCATGAGCATCGGGAAGTTTGGGTCATCAAAAGCGAGGCCATCACCGGAATATGTTTCTTCTTGGGCCTCACGATGAATTCCAGAATATAAATCACTGGGCCAGTCAACGTATGTTGGAAAAAATGTATGAGAACCTTTCCCCCAATCAAAGAATAACTTTATGTGTAGAAGATTGTTCCCGGTATACTTAGCTGAAAACTCCTCTCCATCGTTATTCTTTGAAATGTAATCAAACAAATCGAGAAAATCTTCATACTCGAGAGATGAAGCATCCGACTCCCCGTGCTGGTCAAGCCATTTGAAAAATTTATGCAAAGCACTGCCCGCTTTACGAATATAATAGTCTAGCGAATTACTTCGTTTTAAATGCTCGCGAAACTCACGTGCGATATCCCCCCACTTTGGATGCTCACAGCAATCGTCAAACAGTATTCTTTGCCTACGTCTTCCTGGTTCATCCGAATATCCAAGCTCAAAAAGAATGTCCTTTAAACACTTGGCGTTATAACGTTTGTCGTTCGGACGCATTACATCCGCTAACGCTATATCTTCTTCCGTGAAATCGCCCAGCGGTTTCATAACACCTAGAAGGTGTATAGATAGTTTGTTGAACAAACCTATACGGTTTGAGTCTTTTTTGCGGATGTGTTCTGCTTCTGAATTTTTGAGGAGGCCCATTTTGACGGGGAAATCCGACAGATTAACACGACCTCTGGTTGACAGGTAACAAACCAAGTCGTTTCGACGATATTGTGCTACTACATCATTTCCCTTGCAAAAACCTGTATGCCAAGCCCAGAAAATGACATACCATAGGTCTCGACTGTCGCGATGCCGAAAGGTTGGTCTCTCTTCAGGCGGTACAGCTAACCAGTTATCCGGGGCCGGAAATGTAGTAAATAATTGAAGGACGGGATTTTTTATAGAAGAAAATACTTGATTCACATGATTCAAACGCAGCGTGTTTTTTAAAAATTTGCGAAATTCCGATAATGGAGTCCATTCTAGTGTCATTCCGAGTCCTCCTCATGCGCGTGGATTCCCTCTGAGATCTCCGCCTGTCGCATAAATACCCTCCCTAAATGATCTACTTTACCTTTTTCTGTGTCATTATTTGACTCAGGTATCCAATGAATATATGTATCGCGCGTAATCACGACAGAAGAATGCCCCAACCACTTGCTGATCTCTTCGATTGGTCTGCGATATCTTAGGAGAAGTGATGTCGCGAATAAGTGTCGGAAGGTGTGTGGATAGTAGGAACGTAGGTCTACGCTTCCCCCAGTTCGTTGAAATAAGTCATCAGCCAAATTATTATACTTACTGTAAACGCCTTTCTTACTTAATGGCTTCCCTTTTGAATTGTTTGACTCTGATACAAATAGATAGCCATGATCTTCCCTTGTGTAATAAGACAAAAGTTCCCGCCGCTGAAGAAGTGCCCAATACAGAAGATCAGTGAACTCCTCTTGTGTTGGAAATCGGATATTTTTCCTGCTAAATGGATCAATTGTTTTGTGAGTTATCAACGCCACGTCCCTGCAGGAAGCCTTCGTTTTCCATCCCGTATCAATGACCCAATTCCCCCGCAACCCGCGTTCTTTTACAAACTGCAAGTTCCCGGAAAGAGACTCGGTTAATTCCTCTCTTGCTGTATGATACACGTTTAAGTTGGAAGGAATTGTTGACGGCTCAATTCGAATCTCAGCTGCTTCACCAGGGCGTAATCCAAAGTAACGCAATATCGCAAAGAGAAGAAGATCCAAAGCATTTTCATACGGATCGATCAATTCAAAGAACATGT
>NZ_WUDQ01000329.1:0-4025 GCF_009827695.1 Paenibacillus sp. OT2-17
TATCTGTCTGGAAGATTCCACCCGATCAACGGATGTATATCGTCATGCTGATGCTTAGTCTGGTCAACTGGCCGGGGATTGCACGGATGGTGAGGGGCCAGATGCTTAGTTTGCGGGAACGTGAATTTATGCAAGCCGCGACGGTACTGGGACTCTCGAATCGTCGAAAGCTGTTCAAACATCTGCTGCCGAATATTTTACCGTTGTTGATCGTTATCGCTACATTGAATATTGGCGGAGCCATCCTGAGTGAATCTGTACTCAGCTTCTTTGGCCTTGGCGTGCTGCCCACGACACCGACTTGGGGGAATATGATTGATGCCGCTAACAATGTGCTGGATTTTCAGCAACGACCGTGGTTGTGGATACCGCCAGGACTGTCTATTTTTGCTACAGTCATCGCTATTAATATTTTTGGTGACGGGCTGAGGGATGTACTTGACCCGAAACATAAGAGGTAGGTGATCATACACCATGGACAATTTACTTTCTATTGAACATTTAAGCACTCATTTTTATACAGAAGAAGGAACGGTTAAAGCGGTGGATGATATCAGCTTCCGTGTGAAGCCAGGGGAAACGGTATGCATTGTCGGTGAATCGGGATGCGGCAAAAGTATTACTGCGATGTCAATCATGGGGCTGATCCAGAGCCCCGGTGGTAAAGTGGCAGGCGGAAGCATCCGCTTTGAGGCAACCGATCTGCTAGAGCTTAGCAGAAATGAGATGCGCACGATTCGCGGACATGAAATATCCATGATCTTTCAGGAGCCGATGTCTTCATTGAATCCGGTCATGACCATTGGTGAACAGCTATCCGAACCACTGATTGAGCATTTGAAAATGGGCCGTAAGGAAGCTCGTAAGCGAGCACTGGAGCTGATCGAACAGGTCGGTATATCCCGGCCGGAGCAGATTTTAAAAAGTTATCCGCATGAGCTGAGCGGGGGGATGCTGCAGCGAATTATGATTGCAATTGCTGTTTCTTGTGGTCCCAAGCTGCTTATCGCGGATGAGCCAACCACCGCTCTGGATGTAACGATTCAGGCGCAAATCCTCGATATGCTGCGTGAATTTAAAGCCCAATCCAATATGTCGCTCATGCTAATCACCCATGATTTGGGTGTTGTCGCCGAAATGGCTGATTACGTCATTGTGATGTATGCAGGCAAGATCGTCGAGGAAGGCGAAGTGGTACAGCTGTTTAATCATCCCAAGCATCCTTATACACAAGGGTTACTAAAATCCAAACCGGTGCTTAATCAGCGCCAAGAGGAACTGTATTCCATTCCCGGGCAGGTACCTAATCCGCTGGAGCTGACGACTTCCTGTTATTTTCATGACCGCTGTGGGCAGTGCATGGACATTTGTCGTGTAAAGGAGCCTACATTAAAAGAAGTTTCAGCTCAGCAGAAAGCATCCTGCTGGTTATATGAGGAGGCGGTTGTTCATGGCTGAGCCGTTGTTGGAAATAGACCGCTTAAAAACGTACTTTCCGGTGAAGTCCGGATTTATGAACCGTACTTCAGGACATGTGCGGGCGGTAGACGATATCAGCTTTACGATCCGTCAGGGTGAAACCTTCGGATTGGTAGGGGAATCGGGGAGCGGTAAAAGCACGGTGGGCCGCACGATTGTTAGATTGACGGATAAAACGGACGGTACCGTAAAATACAAAGGGGTGGATCTACACAGCTTGTCAGCCAAAGGGATGCAGGAACTTCGTCCCAAAATTCAGCTGATCTTTCAAGACCCATATAGCTCGCTGAATCCGCGTGTACGGATTGGCGATGCCATTGGTGAGGCGCTACTGGATCACGGTATAGCAACGAAGGAGGAGGTCCGGCAGATTGTGCTGGACGTGCTCAAGCTATGTGGATTGTCAGAGTATCATATCGACCGTTTTCCTCATGAATTTTCGGGAGGTCAACGCCAACGGATCGGCATTGCCCGAGCGCTGGCGCTTCAGCCGGATTTAATTATCGCTGATGAGCCGGTATCAGCGCTGGATGTGTCCATACAGGCGCAGATTATTAACCTATTCGCCAAATTGCAGGCCGAACGGGGTCTGACATATTTGTTCATCTCGCATGATTTGAGCGTGGTGGAACATTTGTGTTCCCGTATTGGCGTGATGTATTTAGGCTCCATGGTCGAAACGGCATCGCGTGACGAGCTATTCGGGAATCCGTTGCATCCGTATACGAAAGCGTTGCTGTCGGCTGTACCTATTCCGGTGCCGAAGCTGAAGAGAGAACGTATTTTGCTCAAGGGGGATATTCCAAGTCCGGTTAATCCGCCTTCGGGCTGCAAGTTCCATACTCGCTGCCCTTTTGCAATCGACCGTTGCTCCAAAGAGATTCCACTCTATCGTGAGGCTCGTCCAGATCACTGGGTAGCTTGCCATTTGGCTGAATGAACAAAGTCAGTCAGCAAATTTTAAAGCCGTTGAAACGGCAGACCGTTCACAAGAGTGAAGGGGGCTGCTGTTTCAACGGCTTTTTAATATCGTGATTCAAACCGCTTGGGTTGACAACATACCTGGAGCAGCGTTATATTAAATAGTAATCGTAACTATTACTATTTGAGGTATAAAATCATGTCCATATCCGTGTTCATCAATCTCGCGGTAGTGATGGGGAACCTTCATGATTGGCATATATCACAAGGAGGAGCTTTACATGGCCAAGAAGTCAAAAGTCGTAAAAGAGAAGAAACGCCAGGAAATTGTAGCTAAATATGCGGACCTGAGACGTGAATTGAAAGCAAAAGGGGACTACGAAGCTTTGCAAAAGCTTCCGCGTGACTCATCTCCAACCCGCCTGAAAAGCCGTTGTGAGCTGACGGGCAGACCTAGAGGATACTTGCGCAAATTCAAGCTGTCTCGTATCGCGTTCCGCGAGTTGGCACATAAAGGCCAAATTCCAGGAATTACGAAATCAAGCTGGTAAACAGGCACTTATGTCGATCGTTAGCGCATGGAGATTATCTGTGTTGTTAACCTGAGGATATGTCTGATAGAAGGTTGTAACGGGAATGCTTCATGTCGTAGGGGGACATGGGGCATTCCTTTTCTATGGAAAATATTATCGTTTGTATTGATTCTCCTTAGATGGTTAGGTAGAATATGGACGGGTTAAAAATATACATAACAAACGATTACATAATGTGGATATATCAGATTATGTATACCTCAGGAGGAGCTACAAGATGGAAGTGAAACAGAGAGAGGACTCCTTTTGGAGTATGGTCAAAAAAGGAAACAAATCCTCGGGCTCGGCGGCGTTAGGTAATACCGGCATTGCTCTGATTAAGGGGATTGCTTTTGCCTTGACAGGCAGCGGCTCTATGTTTGCTACGATGATGCATTCCATTGCGGATGCAGTGAATCAAATGTTTGTATTCGCGGGCAGTGTATTGGCAGAGAAAAAACCGACAAAACGCTTTCCTACCGGCTTTGGACGAGTGATTAACCTGTTTTGTATGGTTGCCGTTATTGTTGTAACGATTATGGCCTATGAAACCGCATTGGAAGGCATTCATTTGCTGCAGCATCCAGCTGAATCTACACATGGATTTTGGATTAATGTAGTAGTGCTGATTTTGTCACTAGTGGTGGACGGATTTGTATGGAGCAAAGCGATGAAAGAAGTGCTGCATGAATCCAGAGTAGAAGCGAAGGGGCTAAGCATTTTCACCACTGCGTTCCGCCATGTGGGGCGTGCTGCACCGCCAACCCGGCTGGTGTTTTATGAAGATTTGGTAGCAACAACGGGTGGAGTACTTGCTCTGCTAGCAGTGGTGGTCACATCGCTGACAGACTTTAAACTGCTGGACGGAATTTCGAGTATACTCATCGGTTGTCTGCTGGTCGGTGTTGCTTTCCGGGTCGGTTACGACAACATGGTAGGTTTGATCGGTGTATCTGCTCCTCCTGATATCGAAGAACGTGTGGCTTCCATTATTCTAGCAGATACACATGTAACGGATATTTATCAAATGCGTATTTTACAGGAGGGACGCTA
>NZ_WUDQ01000032.1:0-22353 GCF_009827695.1 Paenibacillus sp. OT2-17
TGGTAATGTATATACGATGTATACGGTACATTTTTGTGGCTGTCCGTCAAACGTAGACGGGGCGCAGGATTTGGAGGTTTACACAGGATTGCGGATTGCAAATTAACAATCTCCAGTGTAAACACACGTTGTATATTTATCCGGTACGTGGGCCTGTGCGTCCGAGTGTCCGATTCAGAAGATAACGTAAATGAGTCGGTGAAAAACGCTGAGTAAAGCGGAGACAGAGCGCTATGAGGAACGACCGCTACCCCCAAGCGTCCCCTCGTGCGGCCCGGAATCTGGTGTACGAAATTTCAGCGTATCAAAATTAACTTCCGGAAATAATAAAGCGCTCGTCTACGGTAGTGATCCGTTGCGGGCGCTTATTCATCGTTTTTAGCCCATCTCTGAGCGATAATGTTCAAGCTCTATTTCAGATGATATCCAATAGAGAGAGGTCTTAATAAGTCTCTTGAGGTCAGAAACATCTTTATTAATCCACTTTTTTGTATAATGAGCGTGATCGTTTCCTAGCCAAGCTGTTCGTTCAGCGAGAAACTTGACGTTAGAATCTTCTACATATTTATCCAAAAGAGATTTTAGTTTAACGTTATTTTTGATTTCCTCTGTATCATCAGGATATTTGTGTACTAAGAAGTCTTTTATTAAGAATTCAAAAGCCTTCCTATAACCTAAACCGCATATTTCGTCTAAATTCTTGTCCTCTGCATACTTGGCTTGATTATAAATCCTAACAAAATTTGTTGAGATTGATTTAACCGCATCAGTGAAGTCTTCGTCTTGTGGAGTAAAGGGCGCAAATCCAGTGAACGATACGTCAGGTACATTTCCCATGTATCCAGACTCCTCAATAAAAGAAACAATATAGGATTCTAAGCATTCATTTCTTGGGCAGGAGCAGAATATGCGGTAGTGAGTGACATATGATCTATCCATTTCATAAACAGCTAGGATTATAGGAGACACTGAATAGTGACAAACAGGGCATTCATCTGGAATCTCCTCCATATACTCCCAATCTGAGCGGAGTCTGAATCTGTAGTTATTATTCATTCTTAGAAACCTCAATTCTAGTTTTAATTGAATTATCTTACAGATTACTAAGTTTTACAATTAAAAATACAAGTTGCTTCGCGCTATGTACTAGGGTAGAATACGATTAACGTGATTATACGCTGTAGAGGCGTGTGATTAACAAGTAGTCGTGCGTATCCACAATCCCGTTCAATGCTCAAAAACGTTGATCTGACGCGGTTTTGGCCGAACGTGAGCCTAACGCCAGATTCACGATTCATAACCCGAATGCTGTAGCGACATGTGGCTGTGGTTCAAGCTTCCGTACAGCTACGGATGCCGGGAAACCGAACGAAGAGCCTTGTTAATTCAGGTTTTTCGAGTGGTGGTATGAAAATAAATCTGAACGATAATTAATACAAAAAATTGCAGATTATGTGTGGTTATTGAGTGTGCTTGAGCGCGTACAATCTTGCATGATGAACGCTAACAATTACGAAATGTAAATATTTATTTTAGGTTTGTGAGTTAAGACCTCCAGCGGTATAGTCGCGTACTATATCGTTATGGAGGTTTTTTGTGTTTTCGTTTCTGCCAGTGGGTAGAAACAGGGGAACTAGGGCCACTTTTGTTAAATAGTCTGTCTTACACTCTATGATTTTATCTTTGCTTTATTTATAATTTGCGGTTAATTTGCGGTGATTTTTAAGAAAGATAATGGTAAAATATAATCAAATAGATGAATGAATGGTTATTGATTATTCTGATGTAAAATGATGTAATAAATAGTTATTTAGTTCAGTGCATTGTGGAAGTAGGTCAATCTAGTACTTAATACTAAATGATAGAAGGGGTACACATGAAAATTTCTTCTTACAACGAGTACTTGAAACTAGATGAGGATGGAGAAGGGAAATACTTAATATATAATAGCCTGACTAACGGGTTAGGAGAAATAAAGAAGGACTTATACGATGCCCTCGTTAATGAAGATTTTTCCTATCTAACGAATTGTGAGGAGTTAGAACATTTAATACAAGGACGATTTTTATATCTGAATCCCGTTAATGAATTAGAGATAATGGAGAAGTCATTCACTACAACTAGATATCAAAAAAGCACATTACATCTTACAATTTTACCTACGTTTAATTGTAATTTCAGATGCTCTTATTGCTATGAAAATTTGACTGAGAAAACAGGTAATCATTCTTTCACTGATCAAGTTCAGCAAGATATTTTGAATTATATAGAAAGTGCAATGGAAGCTACAGATTTGAAACATATTACTGTCAATTGGACAGGCGGAGAACCATTACTTGAATTTAAAAAGGTTACTCGGCTCATGGATCAAATGAATACTATGGCAGCGCTGAAACATATTGAAATAGCGCACTACATGGTTAGCAACGGATATTTATTAACTAAAAGTCGTGCCGTTATTTTAAGAGATTTGGGTTTGAAAAGTATTCAAATTACGATCGATGGTAATAAGGTGAATCATGATAAAAGAAGGGTTTTGGCGAACCAACAAGGGACATTTGATCAAATAATAAATAATATTAGAGATTCATGTGATTTTATTCACATTAATATACGCTCAAATGTAGATTTGAACAACGTAGCTTCAATGGAAGATTATATGGATTATTTAGGGCAGCAAGACTTTAGGGGAAAAGTGAATATTTATTTTTCTGCCACCACTGATTATGTGGCAGGAGGTTGTTCAAGTAGTAATAGCTGCTTTGCCAATCAAGAATTCTCTGGAGTTATTCTGAGCTTGTATGAGAAAGCATTGGAAAAAGGGCTTAATATTTCTTATTACCCTCAATATGTACCTGTTGTTTGTGCTGCTATTGCAGATAATTCAATTGTAGTGCAGCCAGATGGCTGGATTCAAAAATGCTGGAATACGGTAGGAAACTCAAATTATGCGATAGGTCATATTAGTAATGGTATAAATTCTAATGAGCGTACGGAGAAGTGGCTTAATTATTCCCCATATAAAATTGAAAAATGCCGAAGTTGCTCAGTGCTGCCGTTATGTGGCGGAGGTTGTGCCCAGCAAGCGTTTGAAAGTATCGACAAACAGCCTGTTTGTTGTGAGTACAAGTACAATTTAGGTGAAATGCTTAAATTTAATTATCACCGACTTGAAGTATAAGTATTAACTTTCTATTATTTCGCTCTTTTGTAGTTTTGAAAGGAGGTGAGAAATATGCGTTGGATTGTAGAGCCAAAAGCAGCCCAAAGTTCTGTTGAACCTGCCAGTACTTGTTGGTATTATCATGGTTGCATTATTTTCTCCTGGTAATCTTCTTTATTATGAAACCGCCTGTTTATCTTTAGTAGACAGGCGGTTATTTAGCTACTTTGTCGAGGAATTATATTAGTAAGTATAAAATACGCAGGAGGTTAGTCAAATGTACAGCATTTTACTTATTGATGATCATCCTGAATCAGGAGAGGTTACCAAGTCGTGGATTGAACAAGATCAATATATACATGTCACACTTATCAGAACTATTTTGGAAGCAAAAGAGAACTTAACTAAATATAATTTTAATCTATGTATCTATCATTTGAATAAAATGCTTCCTGTAGATTTGGAATGTATCCATCTAATTCAGGATATACCCATACTATTTATTGGACAGGTTCATACATATACAATGATGGATAAACTCTTAAACCTGGGCGTTATAGCATTTATTGAAAATAATCCTTCGCACGATCAACTAATTTGGACTATAAGAAACGTGTTAAACGGTATTTCCGTTTTACCCGTAGCCTTATTAAAACAACTTCATCACCGTGAAGGAGTAATGGATTATGTAGTGCTCAACAACAAGGAACGGTCTATTTTGGAATGCATCGCAGAGGGGAAAAGCAATAAGGAACTCGCTGTCATCTTCTGTGTTAGTCAAAGGACTGTGGAATATTATTTAACTAATATTTTTAATAAATTTGAGGTGCATTCGAGATTAGAAGCTGTAGTTGCTGCTAAAAATAGAGGGATGATTAATGTGTGAAAATTATAAATTAAAATATACAAGAAAAATCTCGCAGTCAATGATCAGCAAAAATATATTCTAATGGGGGTTAGTGATGAAGCTTTTTTTGTTTAAGTATAGATTTAAGTTAATATTACTTATCATTTGCATCACTTTATCAAGTCTCATGAATATGTATATGGCTTTTATCTTTAAGAAATTGGTAGACACTGTTACAACCGGAAGTGAACAAGAATTTGTTAAATCAGCTTTTTTGGCTGTATTTTTAATCATTCTGGGTGCAATACTTCGATTACTAACGAATTTATCTCATGCTTCTTATATGAGGAAGACCATGCTTAATCTAAAAGAAATTGTATTTGAGCATATTTTAAATAAAAGTCTAACACAATTTTCTTCAAATCATAGCGCCAAGTATATTTCTATTTTTAGTAATGATATAAAGATGATTGAAGATGATTATTTTAAAAATATATTCTCGTTAATTGGGACATTTATATCTTTTTCAGCATCTTTGTTAGCGATGTTTTTACTCAGTCCTACAATTGTCATAGCCCTTGTCTTATTAACACTGTCATCTATGTTTATCCCTCGAATGTTTGAAAAGAAACTTGTAAATTGTAAGAGAAAAGTAGTTGAAGCTTTAGAAAAATTTATGATTCATACGAATGATATGTATTCAGGATTTGCAGTTATTAAAAGCTTTGGTATTGAGGGGCATGTACAAGGACAATTTGATGGTATTAATCAGGAGACGGAAAATCAAAAATATAGATTTCAGAAATTGAGTGCTTGGGTTACCTCTATTAGTGAAGTATTTGGTGGATTTATGTTTATTTCAGTATTTATTATTGGGAGTTTCCTTACTTTACGGCAGCTTATCACGTTGGGAACTATGATTGCTTGTGTTCAACTAACTAATAGCATCGTTAATCCGATACAAATGAGTATTCAATATATAACTCAAATCAAGTCGTTACGTGATATCTCGGCAAAGATTACACAACTTTTACATACAGAGCAACAGGACAAGATTTACATTCGCAAACCGACTATCCAGGATAAAGTATCGTTAAAAGAAGTGTCTTTTGGTTATAAAGATGACTGCTATAATGTACATGGATTAAATATGGATTTGGAGTTAGGGAAGAAGTATGCCTTAGTCGGGCCGAGCGGGTCAGGAAAATCAACGGTATTACGGCTTTTAATGAAGCAATATGAGAACTACAAAGGCAGGATCAGTATTGATGAAGTAGATTTAAAGGAAATCAATATGGAGGATTGGTGCAGACTGGAGTCTGTCCTGCATCAGGATGTTTTTTTATTTGATAGTAGCATTAAGGAAAATATTGTATTACACCAGATGTTTTCTGATAAGGAAATTGAAGATGCTATTCAAAAATCTGGTCTGAGTATGCTAATTAATAAGCTACCCAATGGAATGGAGACACAGGTTGGAGAGAAAGGAAGTTTTTTGTCTGGAGGTGAAAAGCAAAGAATAGCCATAGCAAGGACGTTAATACGTCGCACTCCTCTATTGTTAATGGATGAGCCGACTTCGTCACTTGATCAGGAAACAGCAAATGCTGTTGAAGAAACAGTTCTGAATTTAGACAATACTACATGCGTGATGGTTACTCATCGGTTATCAAAACCAGTATTAGAGCGCTATGATATGATATTTGTATTCGCTGATGGAGCAATTATAGAGAGAGGGACATTTTGTGAATTAATAGAGCTTCAGGGTTGCTTCTATCATATGTATGGATTGGCAGAGGAGTCGACAATGACACAACATAAAGATAGTCCAATCTCTTACGTGGTAAATTAATCATAACTATGGGTACTGCAATTGATCTGAGTATAGTAAGACCTTTATCCTGATCATATATACGCACCAAAACTGTCGCGATTCAATGTCGATGTTAGTTTACTAACGATTAGTTTTTAAATTGAATCACTAAATGAGTGTTTGGCCAATTAAAGGCGGGCACCTTTTAGTGTTTTTTTATGGCTGTACATTTAATCAGCATTTGTTATTGCATAACTTCTTATAGTGATAATTTATCTTCTCTATAATTTTAGTATGCGCTTTTAATGCAGAAGGATAGGGATAATGGAATTGAGCTTAACCTCGTGAAAAATAAAGGATGATATATTTCCGTTAAAAACCAACAACCTGTAGCTACTTTATGCTTCTTTTGAGAAAGAATCTGTTAATATGGTTGCTGCGTACAGCTGTGTTCAGTGACGCTATTTATCAATCATTTCATTTTTTCATCATATGATTTGTAACCTTCCCCCACGGAGTTGGCACTTAAGAATAAGAACACGAAAGAAAAGAGGCTAGGGACGTATGAGGGAGTGGGTTGAAAAGGCGCGGCTAGGGGATGCGGAAGCGTTTGGGCAGCTGATGCTGCATTTTCGCGGGATGGCCTATGCGGTGTCCTATGACATGCTGAAGGATGTTCATCTCGCGGAAGATGCCGTGCAGGATGCGTTCATAGAGGCTTATCAGAATCTGGAGAAGCTACAGAACCCGTCCGCTTTTCCAGGCTGGTTCAAGACCATTGTCGTAAGACAGTGCCAGCGGATGCTGCGGCGGAAGCATCATTCGATGCTTCCTCTGGATGAGGCTGTACAGGTTTCCGGAGGAGTACCGGGTGTAGCAGAAATTGCGGAGCGTAGGGAGGAGAGCCAAGTTCTGCAACAATCGGTGAAGGCACTGTCTGCCAAGCTGCGCATGCCTCTGCGATTGTTTTATTTTTACGGCTACTCTCTGCAGGAAATTTCCGATTATCTGGGCACTCCGGTCCCGACGCTTAAGAAGCGGCTGCACGATGCCCGCCGAAAGTTGAAAGGTACACTCCCGGTAGCCGACCTCGTTTCCGTGTTCAATCATTTGTATGAGGGAGGGCAAAACATGCTACATATTGTTAACGGTGATGTTGTAGGTGAGATGTTGAAGCAGGGTGTTGTACAGGGTGATGTGCTTGTATGGAGAGAGGTATATCCGGCAGGACCGATATTTGCAAATCCAGCGGGGGCGGAAGAACGGGCACTGCGGGCCCAGGTCCTGGAAGAAACGATGGGTATTCCGGCCAGCAAATATATTACGAGCTGTGAGGAACAAGAGCAGAAACTTCGTGAATTTATTAAGTATGATGAAGTCGTGTTGTGGTTTGAGCATGACCTGTTTGATCAGAGCATGCTCGCCTATCTGCTTCACTGGTTCAAAAGACAGAAACTGGGCCGCACGAAGCTGAGCCTGCTCTGTATTGGGGAGTTTCCGGGAATCGAACGGTTTCATGGTCTGGGACAGCTCACTCCGGCACAGCTTCAAACATTATCCGGGACCTGGCGGACTATTGGGCGGCAAGAAATGGAGCTTGGAAGCGAGCTTTGGCAGGCGTATGCTTCTCCTGATCCTGTTCAAATGGCTAATCTGCTGGAAGACAAGAAGGCAGAACTGGCAGCATCCGGCCTGCCTTTTGCCTATGAAGCCTTCACAGCACATCTCAAGCGGCTGCCCTCGGAGCAGAATGGCCTTGGCGTTGTGGAACAGACCACGCTTCAGGCCGTTCATAATGGAGTGAATACGCCATTGGAATTGTTTCGTCAGGTAACTGACGTCCTGCATGTGCTTGGGATGGGTGATCTCGAATACTGGAAATTTATTCGTGCTTTGGCGCAAGGCGAACATCCTTTGCTGATCATTGACGGGGATGAGGCCAGCTTGGATTTCAGACAAATTCCGGATTTTCTGAACCGAAAGGTAATCCTGACAGAGTTGGGTAATGAGGTACTGAATGAATCAGTGGACCGTATTGCAGTTCAAGGGATCGACGAGTGGTTTGGGGGGCTGCATCTCCATGGACATGAGGTTTCTTGGCGATGGGATGATTTGGCTGGTGGATTGGTCCGACATTGAAGAAAGTACAGAAGCAGATTGTTTAAAGTGCGAAAGAGTTTCCCGTTTATGGAAAACTCCTATTTATTTTTTAGTAGACCATATTAAGACAAGAAAACCAGCTAATGTTTGTCAAGGAGTCCCTCGTCTATTTCTCTGTAGCTTATAGTAATAGATGCAGCACTTTCAACTAGGACACAAATTGTAATTGATTTTTTAGTGAGTTCTTCCCCGGTGTTAGCTATCATCAGTATATTTTCCTAATGTTAGGAACCGACATGGGCAGATGCGCATATATTTTTCTAAAAACTAACATCGGGAGGAGATAAACTTGTATCAAGTACCTTCTTACTGGGGAAATTCATACTATATGCGTGCCAATTTTGTACCTATCTGGAACACAGGATTTCCGAAAGCAGTACAAATGATAAAGGAAGCGGTACAAGGGGAGCGTAACGATGAGTTGTTCTACGATGAATTGATCAATTTGGCTCCCTCACAAGAGCAGGTGGCTATTATTGAAAGTATCCGTAACGATGAGCGCGGCCACAATAAAATGTTCAGAGAGATGTATCGGGCTTTGACAGGACAGGAAATTTCAGGAATTAGTAGTGAGCAATATGAGAGGGTGCAATCCTATACAGAAGGTCTACAGCGCGCCTTGATGGGAGAGTTGGGTGCGGTGGAACGGTATCGCAACATCTGGTTTGGTTTGCCTGCTGGCATTTATAAGGACACAGTGTACGGTATCATATTGGATGAGCTTAAGCACGCTGCTAAATACAATTATCTGATTACGTTGAATCTTAGGTAACTATTGATCGAAAGTCAATACTACTCCACATCAATTGGATGATGGATTTTATCCTTATATTCATCCACATAGAGTTGGCCGTTGCTGCCTTTAACGGCATAGAATACGTCCTCTAACTTTTTGTCGCGTGCCTTTAGTTGAGACAGCAGCCATGATTCGGAAATATGATTGGAGTTTAAATTGCCATGCAAAAGCTGTCCGTCGATTATAAGCTCAATTGGGAACTGTGTGGCATTACCTGCATTCAACTGCAGGTCTTTTAATGTCACGGCTTGCAGTTCCTTTTTCTTTTGAACAGATAGTTTTCCGTTAATCTCAAGGAGGGCGTACCCCACTTCCTCTATATTAAAAATTTCTTTCTGGCGAAGCTGCTGATTTAAAGAATCCAATGTCATATTATTTTTTTTTAAGTTATCTTCGAGAATGAGCCCTCCTTCTATGAGAACGGTGGGTGCTCCTTCTGTCCACATCTTAAAGTTTCTGAATTTCAAAAAAAGCTTGGCCAAAACATAAGAAGTAATTGTAAAAACGGACAGGGCTATTAATAGGTGGATAACTTCTATTTTTTCGTTAAATGCAAAGTTAGCAGCCATAGCTCCTAATATAACTGCCGTTACGAATTCATGAAAGTTCATATTGGAAAGGGTTTGCTTCCCTAATATTCTCCCAATTATCATTAGGATAAAAAATGCTGAAAAACTTCTGATCAAAATAACGAGATGGCCATTCATGCAAAACCCTCCTAGTTTAAAAATTGCAGGTATTCGGCATATAGGTTACCCGCCGCACTAGAATAATATACCGGTGGAATTAATGTATTATATGTGATGTATAAGCTTGTTGGCGCAGGCGATCCCAGCTACCTTGTAAGGCTTGTCTTCTTTCTTTTTCATTTCTTAATAGACCTTTAATTTTTGATTTGCTCTTTGTCGTAGTCCAGTATAGGCAACCAATTGTTTCGGCCCCACGAATTGTCTCGCAACTCCGATTTCAGCCACAACTTCTAAAACAACAACTGGAGCCTTGCCTGTGTGTTCTTGTAGTTGTGTAGCTACTAAATAGGTTAGAAATTTAGCTGTTTGGTCGAATGATTTGATTTCTCTGCATATGAATAGACCTCCTTATGATCATGATCCAATGCTTCTACTGCTTCGAATCCGTAAATAGCTCCTGCGCGGTTCGCACAAATAACTGTACAGCAAGTGAAGCATTATGCAGGGATGGTACAGCGATACCGATTTGGCGTGTGATCAGAGGTGAAGTCTCCTTGACGGTCAGATCATGGGGGAACGTGGACAAGGCGAGTGAAGAGACAATACCCATACCCAGTCCTTGTCGAACCATGCTGACCAAGGTGCTGATATTATGAGTAATGAACTGTGCCTGCAACTGACTTTGTTCGCGTTCAAAACCTTCCATAATGGCGACCTCATGTCCACCTTTACAAAAGATCATATCCTGCTCATTCAAGTCTCGAATGGCGATTTTATTGTGCGATTGTAGAGGGTGACCGTCTGGCAGGAGAATAACCATGTCATCCTGACATAAAGGGATGACATCTACCTGAGGGTCTGGTAACAGGATGATACCCGCTTCGATTTCTCTGGTATGCACCCACTCCTTGACTTCATTCGTGGAGCCTTCATGTAGGTCGAAAACAAGGTTCGGATAATGCTGACGAATATGATGAATAATCGGGGGCAGAAAATAGGCTGAGGCAGAAGGAAAGGCACCGATCGTGATCGTGCCCACGTCTAGACCTTTTTCAGCAGCCACCTGCTGCTGTACCTTTTCCATGCTTTGCAGCATCATACGGAATTGCAGCAGTACCTTGTTCCCGATATCTGTCAGCAGCACTCCTTTTTTTCGGTCGCGCAGCAATAGCTGGACATCCAGCTCGTTTTCGATGCTGGCGATGGCATGGCTGACCGCGGGCTGCGTCATATGCAGCTCATGGGCAGTTTGGGTGAAGCTTAGCGTTTCAGCTACGCGAACGAAGATCATAATTTGAGTAATGGTCATAAGTGAAAAGTTATCTCCCTTATTGAAAACATTCATTTTATTTATTAGTGATCACAGTATACGCTAGTAAAGCAAAACTTTGCAAACGGCTATTCAGATTTTAGTCGGTAGCAATGAACGATGAAAATCTAAGGGAGAGAAGATATCTATGAAAAAATTAACACCTAAAGCTACACTGTGGCTTGTCTTGATATTAGTGATGGTATGGGGGATCAACTGGCCGTTGACCAAGCTGGCTTTGCCAGATACACCGCCGATATTTTTTTCAGGAATCCGTACCCTACTGGGTGGTGTGATTCTGCTATTGTTCGCTATGCGTCACCGGGAAACCTTGCGCTTTAGACAGAATGCGTGGACTTATCTTGTGCTGGCCATATTTAATATTGCAGGCTACTATGGCTTGCAGACGGTAGGGCTACGTTATTTGCCTGCTGGGTTATTTTCCACTTTAGTGTTCCTTCAGCCGATCTTGTTGGGATTATTCTCTTGGATGTGGTTGGGGGAGCGTATGTTTCCCCTGAAGGTCATTGGACTGGTACTGGGTTTTGGCGGGGTGATCGTGATTAGCTCTGGTGGGATGGCAGGGCATTTGTCGGTACTGGGCATTGTGTTGGGGCTAGCTTCAGGACTGTGCTGGGCGCTCGGAACGATTTATATGAAGAAAAAAAGCAATCAATTGGACTCCATTTGGGCGGTGACGATGCAGCTCATTTTTGGGGGGATCATACTCAATGGGATTGGATTTACGACCGAGAAATGGAGCGATATTCACTGGACTACCTCCTTTATCGCGATTTTATTGTTTATTTCGATATTCGTGATTGCGATGGGCTGGATGATTTATTTTAAACTGATCGATAACGGAGATGCAGGAACCGTCGGCTCCTATACGTTTATGATACCGGTGTTGTCCACGGTCTTTAGTATGGTAATGCTCAAGGAATCACTTACTTTGACGTTTGTTGTGGGACTGGTGCTGATTGCAGGCAGTGTGTATCTGGTAAATATTAAAGAAAGAATAGAGTTATCAACCAAGTATCAGAACGGTGAGACATTTGAGGATTAACGGGGGCGATGGATCAGGAAGAACTTCAATAACTTCTTTCATGCACGCATATTGGAAGCACCAATATAGCGTGCTTTTTTTGACTATGATTTTCAAAGAGGTTTGTCGTACCAAATTAGCTAACAAGATGTACTGTTATAAAAAACATTAAACTAACAAAATGACGTTAAAGGTTTTTTTTTGTTTTTTTTTATAGTTTTCGTTCTTATGTAAAGAATTCAATGAATATAATATTTTAGAGCAAAAAAAGAGGTGATAAAAGAAACGTGGTACTCAATATCACTAATTTGTTATGTTTATAGGATATTTGTTTTTTATAATGATTGTATTTTACATATTTTTGTTATGCTAACAATTGACATTTGGTATAACGTAAACTAGAATGAGTAAGAATTCATTTACCAATCACATAATTAGTTTGGAATAATTGAAAGCGTTTACCTAATATTAGGATAGAGCTCTTTTGGTTCTTTTTTCTTTTCCGAATTATGGCCGGGAGGGAGAGATCATAGTACGTGCCTAAGGGATGGAAATTTGAATATATAAGCTAAGGGAGAGGTGTATGTTGAGATGCGGTTAAATAGAAATGTTGGAAACTTCGAGCAAACGGTGAATTGTAACGCTGGTTACCTGGAGGGTACAAAATGAAGAAATTATTGTCGTGTTTGATCTCGTTAGGAATGCTTGTTTATATATTGCCGACCATGATTGTAAGCGCTAACAATGATGGAGTTACTAATCTAGCGCTTGATTCAACACCGTCTGCCCAATCGGATATTATTTCAGATGCTGTTTACAAAATTACTGCACAGCATAGCGGAAAAAGCCTGGAAGTTGAAGGGGGATCAAAGGATGACGGAGCGAATGTTCAACAATGGACCGATAACGGAAAGGAGCAACAGAAGTGGAGAGTGGTTGACGTTGGTGGTGGATATTATAAGCTGATCTCGCAATCTAGTGGCAAAGCATTGGATGTAGCCGGTGGTAATACCCATGACGGAGCGAACGTTCAACAATGGACAGACAACGGGAACGCTCAGCAAAAATGGAAAATCATTGACGTTGGTGGTGGATATTATAAGCTGATCTCGCAATCTAGTGGTAAAGCATTGGATGTTGTCGGTGGTTATACCCATGACGGTGCAAACGTTCAACAATGGGCCGACAACGGTAGCGCTCAGCAAAGGTGGAGATTCACGCAGATTGATACGACAACAGATACGACACCACCAACCGCCCCAACAAACCTCCAAAGCTCATCCAAGACGAGCACATCTGTCACTCTTACATGGACGACCTCAATAGACAATGTAGGTGTAACTGGCTACGTTATTTATAACGGAACAGATCTGGTAGGCACGAGCACCACAACAAGTTATACAGTGACGGGTCTCACTGCGAACACATCCTACAACTTCACTGTAAAAGCGAAAGATGCAGCAGGCAATATTTCGGAACCAAGTAATGTCTTAAAAGTAACAACAAGTTCCGACTCCTCTCAAAATACAGGATTTTATGTTAAAGGTACGACGCTTTATGATGGCAACGGAAATCCCTTTGTCATGAGAGGAGTTAATCACGCTTACACTTGGTACAAAGGTCAAGAGTCGGTTGCGATACCTGCAATTGCCAAAACCGGAGCGAACACGATTAGAATCGTGCTGTCTGACGGTCAACAATGGACGAAAGATGATTTGTCAGCGTTGCAAAACCTGATCACTTTATCAGAACAAAACAAATTGGTTGTTATCCTTGAAGTACATGATGGTACGGGAAATGATAATGCTGCTGTGTTGAATAAAATCGCAGATTACTGGATTGAAATGAAAAGTGCACTGATTGGAAAAGAAAATACAGTCATTCTCAACATCGCGAATGAATGGTTTGGTACTTGGGATGGGAACGGCTGGGCACAGGGGTATAAATCAGTTATTCCAAAGCTAAGAAATGCTGGCATCAAAAATACCATTATGGTTGACGCCGCTGGGTGGGGGCAATATCCGAAGTCGATTTTTGACTACGGAACGCAAGTGTTTGATGCCGATCCGCTTAAAAATACGATGTTCTCCATTCATATGTACGAATACGCTGGGGGAAATGCCGAAACAGTAAAAAGCAATATTGACAATGTATTAAACAAAAATCTAGCTCTCATCATTGGAGAATTCGGAATCAAGCATACAAATGGTGATGTTGACGAGGCCACCATTATGAGTTATGCCCAACAAAAAGGTGTAGGTTATCTTGGATGGTCTTGGAAAGGAAATGGATCAGGTCTAGAATATTTGGATATGTCAAACGACTGGGCAGGATCGAGCTATACTGAACAAGGACATGCCATTATTGAAGGTCCGAATGGCATCAGAGCAACATCCAAGTTAAGCACGATTTATAGCAACGGTAAACAGTAAAAGATTCATATTGTTTTAGTAACGGCCTTTTCTCGAAATTCTAATGGGAAAGGTCGTTTAGTTTGTTCTGGAATCGTAAGCAAAAGCATGTACAAATACATAGGAGCAAGGAATAGGAAAAATATACTAGAATATCAAAGGAGGTCATAGTAAAATATGACTATAAGTCTGTTGAGTTAGTGAAAATGACGGTTCAAAATTATCCGCTTGGTAAGCGGGAAGGTGGCACTTTCAAACTCACCAGTCAGCAAGAGGAGGAACCTATGAAGGATTTTGACGTAACCAAAGCCAAGTATGATCCAAAACAGGAAGAACAGGTGAAAAAGGGATTTTTCAATAAGGTAAAGTCCACGGCTGGAAAAGTTCCCTTTGTGAAGGATGCGGTGGCTATGTACTATTGTGCGATAGATCCTGAAACGCCTCTGTATGCCAAAGGGGTAGCATTCGGAGCCTTAGCGTATTTTATTTCTCCATTAGATGCTATATCAGATGTTATTCCAATGTTGGGTTTTACAGATGATGCGGGGATTGTGCTGGCAGCTTTGAAAGTGTTGGACATGCATATCAAGCCTGTCCATCGGGAGAAGGCGAGCGAATTTTTTTCTTAAGAGATGCAATGAGCGGGGGAGCTAAGGAATGGACAGATATACACCTACAGCGAGGGAACGCTGGCAGATGAAACAGAGTGAGCCACAGCCGCAGGGCTGGGTGCTCGCTCTATTTGGCTGGATTTTTGCAGGTTTGGGGTTCGTATTTAGTTTTTTTGTCGTTGGAGGCTTGTTGGGGATCATAGGTCTTGTTTTCGGAATTTTGACTAAAAAGATGGAACAAAGAGACACGCAGGGGATCTTCATTATCGTAATCAGCTCCGTAGCTATTGGCATCGGCCTATTGATTTTTATGATTTTTTTTGCACAAGGTTTTGTAGAAGGTCTGAGAGAAGGGTATAATGAGCATTATTAGGTCAGGGAGGTAACAGCATTGAGCGTCATTATTTCACAGCAGATCTCGGCAACGGGCGTGAAGGAATATACGAAGGTGATGAAAACATTTGATTCCCAGTTTACACCTTTGGTTGGACAGAAAATTAGGGATACGGCATTTGGCGATATGCAATATTACGATGTCGAGGACGTATTTATTGATCTAGCGGAGAATGAATATTGGGTAATTCTACCTGCCGTTTTGCTGCATTCTGATGATATTGAGGATATACGAGACGCTGTGCGTGAGTATCGTTCACACGGTTGGGAATGTACGAAACCTCTGTAAATGCATACCACTTAGGCATCTATACGGAAACGTCTTTCTTTTGCGAGATAGGCGTTTTTTTGTGTATTTGTGTATAAACTATTTCTAATGATTGGCATGAAAAGAAAGAATTTATGCTGAAAATGCGCAAATTGTATCATTTTTTATCATAAAACGACAAGTTGGGAAATGAAAACGGCCTTAATGTGTTATACTTAGTATATCAAAGGACAAGAGTCTAAAACGACCGGTAAGGCCCTTTCTTTGAAGAGCCTCTGAAAGGTTCAACGTTTATCCAAAATAAATGGTCAAAAGGAAAAGGGGAAATGCTAACGTGAGAGTGAATTTGAAATTTACTAACAAAGGGCAAGTTGCAGTTGAGAAGTTCAACAATGAGGAGCTTATCGAAATCTTTACCCGCTACATTAAAACGTTAAGCAAGAAGTATGATATCTCGGTTACCGTACCGGAGGATCTGAATGAGCAGATCTTGGAAGAGGGTACCGTGAAGGTCGTGTTGGATAAGATTAATTGTGACATGGACGCTTTTTTCAAGGAGCTGAGCCGGGATATCAAGGTGCCGCTGGTCAAAAGATTGGGTACCAAACTGGATAACGTATTTAAGACCGAGGTTGTGGAGCAGGAACAGAACTAAGAATAAGGATCAAGCGAGTCCGAATGAGGATTCGCCATATGAAATGATAAAACCTCCCGAATGGGGCGCCTGGCTAGGCCATGTGCTCGTTCGGGAGGTTTTATATGTTTAAACTACTCTATTCAGCATGAAAACATGCATGGCATGTCTGTCCCTTTTAACGTGTTGTTATAAAAGTAGGGCGCAGTTGGGCTAAATCAAACGAAGGTACCAGCCCTTCCTGCGCAGCGCGACCAAGCAAAGCTTCGATGGCGGCATATCCGCTGTCTCCCAGATTGGCGGTAAAATCGTTTACGAAAAGGTCGATATGCGATTGGGCGACATCGGGTGAAAGTTCCTGCGCATGAGACAATACATATTCACGCGAAGCTTCAGGATGCTTCCAAGCATATTCGACAGAGGCGCGTATCCAGTTTGTGATCGCATCCAGATCTAGCGTACGGCGGGCAATGATAGCTCCGAGCGGGATCGGCAGCCCTGTATCTTCTTCCCACCAGTTCCCCAGATCGACTTGCTTACTAAGTCCGTAGGACGGATACGTGAACCGTGCTTCATGAATAACCAGTCCGGCATCTATCTCCCCGTCACGGACAGCAGGCATGATTTGGTCGAACGGCATCACGACGATCTCGCCGACACCCCCAGGCACATGCTTGGCTGCCCACAGGCGGAACAGCAGATAGGCAGTGGAACGTTCACTCGGAACGGCTACACGCTTGCCGGATAGGGCTTTCGGGCCTTCGACGGTGGAACCTTCCCTGGTCAGCACGAGCGGACCACACCCCCGGCCCAGTGCGCCTCCGCAAGGCAGCAGGGCGTATTCATCCAGCACCCAAGGGAGTGCAGCATACGAAATTTTCATGATATCCAGTCCGTCTGGTGTGATCGCCAGATTGTTGGTGATGTCGATATCGGCAAATGTAATGTCCAGCGCGGGTACGCCCGGAATCAATCCATGCGCCAGGGCATGGAAGACAAAAGTGTCATTGGGACAAGGTGAAAAAGCAATTTGCATCTATATAACCTCCGTTAATGTAGAAAATGCGGCTTCCAACGCTTGCAAAGCCTCTTTAATCCGCCAGGCTGCGCGGTCACGCGGACCAACAGCATTGGAAATCGTGCGGATTTCCATCGTCGGCAGTTCCAGTCTATTTGCCGCCACGGCTACGCCGTAGCCTTCCATCGCTTCGGCAGCAGCTCCGGGAACGCGTTTGGCCAGCCGTTCCGCTGTTGCCGCCGTACCGGTGGCTGTGGAAACGGTCAGGATCGGCCCCGCGACAGCTGTCTGTCCAGCGGCACGCAACGCCTGAACGAATCGCTGCGCGGTGGCAACATTCACGGCAATTCGGCTTGAGCCGAAACCCAGCTCGTCCACGCTGCTGAAGCCCTCTGCCGTCTCGGCACCCAGGTCGGCGGCAATGATCGCGTCAGCAACAACGACGCTTTCCAGTGCAGCGACCTCCACGAAGCCGCCACCAATTCCGGCGCTGATAACCAGCCGGTAGTCACCAGCCGCCGCCAGTGCTAGCACGGTTGAAGCTGCTGCGGACGGTGCGCCCACGCCAGCCAGCTCGACCACAAAACGGGTGTCGCCTTTCAGGCCCCGCAGTACAGCTTCCCGTTCGCCTTCAACCGCGGTCATAACCAGGATGCGTCCATCTGATGTTGTATGCTCCATCGGTTGATTCCCCTTTAAATTTAGGTAATATGCTCCCTTATCATACTGCTTTTCGAAACGATGTTCAAAAAAAGTCGACAAAAAAAGCGCTCTGAGGCGCTTTTTGGAAAAACTGCAGGATTCAGCAGATATGAAAATCGGTAATTGTAACATAAAACAATTCTAATCTGGAAGAACAGCGCAGGCATAGCATATAATAATTATATCGGCTGATCCTTCGTGATTAACTGAAACATGGTGATATTGCGGTCATAATGGCTTGGGGTTCCATCTTGATTGCGCACCCGAATCATCTCGCTACTGAATAACTCGATATATCCACAGCCAATCTCACAGTATACACCTGTAGGGTCTTCTTGCCAGACCGAAACGAGGTGTTGAGACAGCGCCGCGGTGAAAAATTCGATGTTTTTTTGCAGTACGCGTGGCGTTTTCTTGGGTTCCATAACGTAAATCCTCCCTATATCATGCCATTTAAAAATCAGCAATTGAACGTGGCTTCTAAGTGGTTACTACACATCATAATGAACATAAACAACTGAAAAAGGAACGGTTCGTCAATCTACTCTATGAAACAGACGTAAACACTGTACCGCTTAATGCTATTTTTGTAAAGCATCCGATTGACCTTTTCAAACATCCAGTTTGTGTTTACACACATTTTACATTGCGTTTACACTGCTGTGATGCTAGTGCGTTTCATCTAATAGTACAATAAAGGGTAACTATACTGCATGAATTGATGGAGGCCATATGTTGATAGAGAGTCAGAATAAGGATAAAGCCGGGTCAGAACGTTACTTTAACCGAGATTTAAGCTGGATTGAATTTAATCGCCGTGTGCTTCAGGAAGCTCAGGATGCAGATACACCGTTGCTGGAGAGAGCCAAATTTTTGGCGATTGTATCTAGCAATTTGGATGAGTTTATGGCTGTTCGTGTTGCAGAGACGCGCGAGAAGATCAAGGCGGGTTTTATGCAAAAGGATTTTACGGGATATACCCCCTCCGGTTTGTACAAACGCCTGATCAAGCGTACCGTCTCAATGGTATCGGAACAATACCGGACCTATCGTGATATTTCTCGCCTCTTGACGAAAAAGGGTCTTTTACTGTTCGAATATGAAGACTTAAATACGACACAGCGCAAGTCGCTGGATGCATATTTTCATGAAATTATATTTCCGGTGCTCACGCCGATGGCGGTCGATCAGAGCCGTCCTTTTCCACTCGTTCACAATAAATACGTATATTTAGCGGTCGTCTTGAGACGTCCCGGGGATACAGAGGAGGATAAACCACTTTTTGCCATTGTGCAGGTGCCTTCGAATATTCCACGTGTTGTTACGGTGCCTTTGCGGTCGAACAGCAAGAAGAAATCATTTATTTTAATTGAGGAACTAATCAAGCATCACATCCAAACGCTGTTCACCGGATATGTTCCGGAGGCAGTTCATGCCTTTCGTGTTACGCGTAACTCCGATTTATCCATTAATGAAGAAGAGATCGAAGATTTGCTCGAAGAGATTGAAAAAGAGCTGCGTCGAAGACGCCGGGGGGCGCCGGTTAGACTGGAAGTAGAAAAAGGGATTCATCCCTATGCCCTGATGGAGCTTCAACGCGAATTCAAGCTGTTCGATCATGTGTTTGAGATGGACGGGCCGTTGGATCTGACGTTTTTGTCGTCTTTTGCCGATCATTTGGAGGGGTATTCGCATTTGAAATTTCCGGCAATCAAACCACTGTATCCGGAAGAACTGCCCCCGCAAGAGGATATTTTCAACGTACTTCGCAAACGGGACGTGCTCGTGTACCATCCATATGAATCATTCGATGCGGTAACTGATTTTATCATTGAGGCATCAGAGGACCCGGATGTGATGGCAATCAAAATGACCCTGTACCGTGTCAACGGGGAATCGAAGTTGATTCCGGCATTGGCACGTGCGGCCGAATCGGGCAAGCAGGTAACGGTGGTGGTGGAGCTGAAAGCCCGTTTTGACGAGGAACGTAATATTGCCTGGGCGCGTACGCTTGAAAAAGCAGGCTGTCACGTAGTGTATGGGCTGGTTGGCTTGAAGACGCACGCCAAAATCATTCTTGTCATACGTCATGAGCGCAACGCACTCAAACGATATGTGCACGTAGGCACAGGCAATTATAATGAAAGCACGGCGCGCGTGTATACGGATATCGGATTGTTTACGTCAGATCCGGTACTTGGCGAGGATGCTTCCGAACTGTTTAATGAAATCACGGGATTCTCTGCGCTCAAGACTTTGCAAGCTTTTACGGTGGCTCCAACGGGAATGAAGAACAAGCTGTTTGAACTCATCCGTAGGGAAGCTGAGCAAGCATTGGCAGGTAAGCCCGCCCGGATTATTGCCAAGATCAACTCCTTATCCAATCAGGAGATGATCGATGAACTATATGCGGCTTCCCAAGCAGGTGTGAAGATTGATCTTATCATTAGAGGGGTCTGCTGTTTGCGTCCGGGTGTGGAAGGATTCAGCGAGAACATACGTGTCATCAGTATTGTAGACCGCTTCCTGGAGCATTCCAGATTGTTTTATTTTGAAAATGGAGGCAATTCCGAGTTGTTTCTGTCCAGCGCAGATTGGATGACGCGCAATTTGACCCGCCGAATTGAACTGATGTGCCCGATTTATGATGACGGGATCAAAGAAATGCTGGCAGATATTCTGCATTTATCGTTAAGAGATAATGTGAAGGCACGCCAGCTTATGCCTAACGGCAGCTATCAATTTGTGTCCAGAAACGACAAAGAGGCTCCCATCAGGAGCCAATCTGAAGCGATGAAGGTTAGAAATTGGAAGAAGGTAGAATGGACCACGACAATGTAAGATTCCATGCCTTTTGGAAATCCTTGGCAACCGATTCTAGCTCCCGTTGTTCTAATATGGGTTCACTCTTGCTTTCCAGACGAAGATGCAGTGCGTCATCCCCTGTAGTGGGATTGATGCTGGTAATCATTCCCGACTCACTCCGATCCATGCCAATCGCGAGCTGGAGCAGCGAGCCGAGCCGATGTACACGTTCCTCGTCGGAAGGCTCCAAAATATCGGCATGTGTGCGTAGCAAACGGGGAGTCCGGTTCTTGGGATGGTAATCCGCGATCAACGCGGCTAGTACCGTTTCCCTATGGGATAAACCGCCAATGCCTGCATGTAAAATCCAGAACACGGAATTCTGGCGGAAATGATAATAATTCAAGGCAGCCCCCGTCTTGTAAAGAGTTGCTGCGGTCAGTAACAAGCGCTTGTCCATAGCAGCTGAGGTTCCGTTAGCTAATGTGTCATAAAGACGGACGGCGTACTCGTTAACCCGCTTGACATGCGCTTCGCTAACCGGGACAGCAAACGAAAGGATATTGCGAATGGATGTGATAAGCGGATTAGCTACCACGGGCTGTTCAGCGTTGACCAGCTCATGAAATAGGCCGTCTCGCAGACCCGCTCCACTGACCAAATACGCGGAGCCTTGAGCAGCTTCAAATATCGTTTTCAATATAATAAGACCCGGTACAATGATGTCGGCTCTGTCCTTGGACAGGCCGGCTGTTTTTTTGCGTTTTTCATAGGGCAGATGGGGCAGACTGCCATAGAAGTAATCGACATCTTCTATCGTCATTTCGTAATGGTGCGTCACAGGAAGTGAGTAATCCAGTCGTTTCTGATTGATTTTAGCCAAAGTACGCAGGGTTCCACCTAGCCCGATGAATGGCAGACCCGGATTGGAGAAGATCCAATCATGATTTTGCAGGGAAGAACGGACAAAGCTCTCCATTTCCTCAATCTGCTGAGGAGACCATTCGCCATTCTTGACCTCACGTCCAAAGCGCCAATTCATATTGACGGCGCCAAAGGGAAATGACACAGTATGCAGTCGTTCTCGATCGCGGAACAACGTAATTTCGGTACTGCCACCCCCGATGTCAATAATGATTCCGTCACTCACATTCATAGTGTTCACTACTCCCAGAAAACCGGCATAGCCTTCTTGCTCTCCGCTCAGTATTTCCAGTGTTAAATTTGTCTCCTCCGCGATCCATTGGACGATTTCGTCCGAATTCGTGGCATTGCGGATGGCTGCTGTTGCTGCTGCACGCATACGGACAACCCCGTGCATATGGCATACCGCCATAAATTGGCGCAGCAATGGAGCGATGCTTCGAATCGCCTCCCGTTCCATACGGCCGTTGGCCCCAACCTTTTCGCTCAGTCGGGCAGCTTCTTTGCATTCCTGCACAATTCGATAGGCTCCTGTCTCTGTCATTTCATAGATCACCAGACGTATGGAGTTTGAGCCAATGTCCATGATGCCAATTTTGCTATTCATGAGTTGACCTCCTTGTTGAAAAAACGATTTGCCGGTAATTTCCGCTGCTCCGTGCAAATGGTAGTAGATTATTGTCATTGTATCAGTGATGCTCGGTGCATGCTACCGTTCGCCATGATCTTGTCGAAATAGACACATGCCGCGGACAATCATCCAAG
>NZ_WUDQ01000330.1:0-4023 GCF_009827695.1 Paenibacillus sp. OT2-17
TTACGGGGGCTTCGAGCGTCCCGATCTATCAAGCTTCTACCTTTCACCATCATGATATTTTTAATCCTCCCCAGCATGACTATAGCCGTTCAGGTAATCCGACACGACAAGCTTTGGAGGATTATATCGCCTTATTAGAAGGCGGAGCCAGCGGTTTTGCCTTTGCATCAGGTATGGCGGCCATCTCTACTACATTTATGCTCTTGTCTGCTGGAGATCATGTCATTGTTTCCGAGGACGTATATGGAGGAACATATCGACTGCTGACCTCCATTTTGAAACGGATGAATATCGAAACGACCTTCGTTGACATGACGGACCTCAACCTTGTGAAAGAGGCGTTGCAGGAGAATACAAGGGCTGTATATATGGAAACCCCGTCCAATCCGACTCTCAAAATTACCGATGTAGCAGGAATAACCTCTTGGGCACAGGATAACGGACTTTTGACGCTATTGGATAATACTTTTATGACACCTTATTATCAACGTCCGATTGAGCAGGGAGTCGATATTGTATTGCACAGTGCGACCAAGTTTCTGGGCGGACACAGCGATGTGCTGGCAGGACTTGCAGTAGCACGTACCGAATCGCTGGGGAGACAAATCAAGCAGCTCCAAAATGGACTGGGTACCGTGCTGGCTCCGCAGGAGTCATGGTTGCTCATGCGCGGTATGAAGACACTGGAGGCTCGTATGGCTCACAGCGAAAAGAGTGCAGCGAAGCTCGCTAACTGGCTGAACGAGCGCAACGACATTGAGGCGGTATACTACCCGGGTCTGGAGAATCATCCAGGACGTGAAGTTCATGAGCGTCAATGCAGCGGTTATGGTGCAGTGATATCGTTTGATGTGGGTTCTGGTGAGCGTGCAAAAGAAGTCCTCAGTCGCGTACGTATTCCAATTGTAGCCGTGAGTCTGGGAGCTGTGGAAAGCATCTTGTCGTATCCGGCGATGATGTCACATGCGGCTATGCCCCATAGTGTACGATTGGAGCGCGGGATTACGGACGGACTACTTCGTTTCTCCGTAGGTCTGGAGGATATTGACGACTTGATCAGTGATCTGGATGAGGCGCTGCGCTAGAGCGTTAGCACATCAGTAGTATCTTTGTCGTTTTCAGGCAGGGAGCAAATATGTACAGTACTAAACAGCAAGTTTCCATTCATTCAGGAGGCTTGCTGTTTTCTATAAGAATGACATGAAGGACAGTGTGAAAAAATGCACTTTTCAGTTCTGTTTTCTTATTTCTTGTCTATATGCAATGTTGAGATAAGCTTGGCAGTTGCCTGTTTTCCTAGGTGAAAAGCAGAAAGAAGCGGGAATAAGTATGGTTCCTTACCTAAAGATATGTTAGTATTATCATTAGGTTTTACTATGCTAAATAGCACAGACAACATACAAGGCCAGTCATGAACATACATTACGGCAGGGTTCGAACGCAGGTTTGTGAAAGCATTCTCGTTCATAAGTCCTGTCTTTCATTTCGTCGCCCTGTGACAGCGAAGGAGGATACACCATGAGTGTAATCGACCATATTTTAGATAAAGCCCTACGCGGCGAACGCCTGAATTTAGAGGATACCGTTTCTTTGTTCGAATCAGATGAGGTAGAAAAAATAGGTCATGCGGCGAATAAAGTTATGAATCGCATGCACCCCGATCCCATTAAAACCTTCGTCATCGGACGAAATATTAACTATACGAACGTATGTGACGTATACTGTCGCTTCTGCGCTTTTTACCGTAGACCGGGTTCTGATGAAGGTTATGTTTTGCCGGATGAGGTGATCTTTCAGAAGATCAAGGAAACGCAGGATGTAGGTGGCACCGAAATTCTAATGCAAGGCGGTGTGAATCCTAATCTGCCGTTCAGTTATTATACGGATTTGCTGAAAGCTATCAAGGAGCGTTTTCCCGATATTACGATGCACTCCTTCTCGCCAGCTGAAATTCACAAAATGAAGGAAAAATCCGGTCTATCCATGGAAGACACGATTCGAGCCATTCATGAAGCTGGATTGGATTCGCTTCCGGGTGGAGGCGGAGAAATTTTGGATGACCGCACACGCCGCAAAATTAGCCGTCTCAAAGGCTCTTGGCGTGATTGGATGGATGTGATGCAAACGGCTCACAAGGTTGGGATGAACACGACTGCTACGATGGTTATCGGCTTTGGTGAGTTGATGGAGGAGCGTGCGCTGCATTTGTTGCGTGTTCGTGATGCTCAGGACGAATGCATTGAAAACAAATATAATTCTGAAGGATTTTTGGCCTTTATTCCTTGGACCTTCCAGCCAGACAACACCAATCTGAAGAAGGAACGCCAGACGCCGGAGGAATATTTGAAGACCGTTGCGATCAGTCGTCTTGTATTGGATAACATCAAGCATATTCAGTCTTCATGGGTAACCATGGGACCTGAAATCGGTAAAAAATCGTTGTACTACGGTTGCGATGATTTTGGCAGCACCATGATTGAGGAAAACGTAGTTTCTGCTGCAGGCGCAACGTATAAGGTTAACATCGAATCCATTTTACAGTTGATCCGCGAGACGGGTCACGTTCCGGCACAGCGCAATACCCGTTATGATATTATTCGTACTTTTGACAGTGCCAGCAGTATTGAACATGATTTTATCATGCAAAATTAATATCCGTTAATATATTGTTAATTACAAAACGCTTATCCATCACTAATCTATGTACAAGGATTAGTGTAGATAAGCGTTTTTTGATGTGTTACTTTGCTAAGCTTTCCATCGTTTCATATACATGATCTCAGCCTGCGGGTCTGCCATTTGGATGACTGCCTTAAAGCGCTGCAAATCCAACAGATGAACGCTGTAAACGATGACCATTTGTTCTTTTTTATCCTCAGATTCGCTTTTAATCTTGCCCTCTATCTGGGCAGAGTCTACAACAGGCGTGCTGTGTATACGCAGCCTGCGATATATGGCATCCTCGACGGTTTGCTGTTTCTTGCTGACAACACAAACCATACGCGTCAGACCGGTAAACATCAGCCGGGTCGTTTCATAGGCGGCGAGGCAGGATAAGGCTGAATAGAGAGCTGGCTCCCAGCCTAGCACAAAGCCAGCCGTAATGAGCAGCAGACCATTACACAGCATAACAATCTGTATTAACGGAATCTTGCGATGTGTTAGCAACAATGTGGATGGACGGCCATCGTCTGATTCGTTAAGTCCTAGTGAATCGAGCAGACCACCGTGACGAGCTGCCAGCCCTGCGCCAAGCCCTATACAGATTCCGCCGCCCAAAGCGCATACGACCGGATGGCCACTCACTGCCGGAAAAGGCGAAAGAATGATGGCTGAGCCCGAAAAGGCGAACAAGCCGGGTAGTGCACGAAGCAGCATGGGTTTGTGAGTAGACAGTGAATACAGCAGCATGAGTGGCAAGTTCAAAACGAATAGCAGTAACCCAAAATGCTCCTGTGAATAAAGCGACATGAGTCTGGAGATCCCCGTGACGCCTCCAGCGATCATATCATGCGGATGCAAAAACAATTCCAGACCGACGGATGCCGTAATTCCGCCAATCACCGTATAAAAGACAGGGAACCTGCTCGCATCTCCTGAAGCGGGCTTCACAAGCCGCCTCATAGAGTTTCGGCATGTTTTACAGCGTGCGGCATAGCCTTCCCTCCTATGGATTGTCGTATCCAGCTTTTACAGTTACGCCGAGTTACTTTCTTCCTTTCGTAGGCGGGGGTCCTTGAACTTAAATATTTTGTTTAACATATTAAAAATAGGTTTTGACTGCTTTGTCAGAAGTGGTCCAAGAATCGCCAGTATGAGTACATAGATGGCTGCAAAGGGTTGAACAATATCAAGCAAACCGCCTTCTTTACCCAAGTTGGCCATGATAATCGAAAATTCACCCCGTGCCACAATGGTCAGGCCGATATTTGCTGACGCTTTGGGAGATAAGGAGGCTGTACGCCCAGCCAGCATTCCTGCCCAAATGTTACCAAACAACGTGAGGATGACTGCTACCAGTGC
>NZ_WUDQ01000331.1:0-4016 GCF_009827695.1 Paenibacillus sp. OT2-17
CAGTATAACCAAGGCTGCACCCAGCAGCTTAAGCATAGGAGATGCCCCCATTCTGCCCTTCTCCAGGCAGTGTAAGCCTGCGCTGCTTGGCATCTGCCAGCCGAAATGAGACGCCCCGGCTCGTCCGCTCCAGCATGACGTAGAGTTGAAACAGCTCTTGTCCTGTAGTTAATCCAGCAAACGCAGACCGGGTCGCCATTTCAGCCACATCGCGACCATGTGCGGAAGCAATGACTGCAATGCCTGCATGAAGCGCTTCGCGCACCGCCTCCGCATCTTCCGGTCGTCCGATTTCATCAACAATGAGGACATCCGGTGACATCGAGCGGATCATCATCATCATGCCTTCTGCTTTCGGACATCCGTCCAATACATCGGTGCGAGGCCCGACATCAAAACCGGGGATACCTTTGTGACTACCAGCGATCTCAGAGCGTTCGTCTATAATGCCTACCTTGAGTCCATTCCGTCGCCCTCCGTTGCTTTCCATCCCTCCGTAACTGAGTTGCCGAGCCAAGTCCCTAAGCAGTGTCGTTTTGCCATGCTGAGGAGGGGACAAAATGAGGGTGTGCCGGATTTTCCCGGACATTCGATCTGCTACATAAGGCAATATCCGATCAGCTATGCCGGGAATTGCACGAGCAATTCTTACATTAAAGCTGCTTATATCCCTCAAATGCTCCACTCGTCCTCGGTTGAGCACGGTTCTCCCTGCCAAGCCAATACGATGACCGCCAGGGATCGTAATAAACCCTTTACGAAGCTCCTCTTCCATGGTATACAGGGAATGATTGCTGATAAAATCCAGCAGTCGGTGGGCATCCTCACGGTCAGGCTTATAGGCTTCCACATGGTTCAAAGTCAGCCGACCAGCAGACGTTACAAAATGATGATCACCATTTGCATTAATTTCCAACGGCCTTCCTTCCCTGACCCGGATTTCTTCCAGTTGCTTAAATACCGTTTCTGGAAGCCTTCCGAGTATACCGTGCAACGGTTCGGGAAATAACTCCAGCCATTCCATACCGATGCCGCCCCCTCACAGTTGTCCTTTTTCTTTAAGACAAGTCTATGGTTGACTCTCGCTTTTTATGCCGAAAATATATTGAAAACCTAGGCAAACTTTTGCTAACTCCTATCAACACTCAACAGACCTTTCTCCCGCTTGTTTAAGCACCATTCTCTAATTCGCACAAATAAAAAAGGGCCTCTCAAAGCCTTGTCAGCTAAGGGATACCCTTGGGTAGAAAAGATAGATTCAGCAAAAAAAGAGGCTGCCCCTCAGTCTAACTCTCGCTGATGGAACAACCTCTTAACCTACTGCTATATTCTATGATTTATCAAACTATAAATAGAGGGCCTGTATCAACCTTTACCTATCATAAGCATCGTTCACATTAGACATATTCAGTGTCTAGATCTCACGTTGCAGTTATTAACGACGGTCCTGCGGTCCACCCACAAACGCTTGCTCCTCGGTGTCCAGGTTATAAGCTGTATGCAACGCCTGAATAACCTCATGAAGTTTACCTGCTTCAATTACACACGATACTTTGATCTCAGATGTGCTTACCATTTTAATGCTAACGCCTTGCTCTGCCAGTACGGCAAACATTTGCGCAGCAACACCCGGATGGCTAACCATTCCTGCACCTACAATGGACACCTTCACCAGGTTTTCCTCAGACGTTACTTCACGGTACGGAAGCTCTCCACGAATACCTTCCAGCGTCTTCAGTGCTGCTTCACGATCCGTCAGAGCTACTGTAAAGGAGAAATCCGCTTTACCAGCTTCAACCCCGCTCTGTACAATAATGTCTACATCAATTTTGGCTGCCGCCAGTGTTCCAAATACTTTCGCCAGTACACCGGGGATATCGGCGACGCCTAAAATACTGATTCTTGCTACATTTTTATCATATGCAATCCCACTGACTACAACGCCTTGTTCCATTACTGCATCCTCCTTTACGACCGTTCCTTCATTATGGTTAAAACTGGACCGCACAATCAGCGGTACCCGGTTATGTTTGGCATATTCTACCGCACGAGGATGCAATACAGCTGCACCCAGATTAGCTAATTCCAGCATTTCATCATAAGAAATTTCTTTTAGCTTACGAGCAACCTTCACGATCCGTGGATCTGTTGAATATATGCCGTCCACATCCGTGTAAATTTCACAGGCGTCCGCTTGAATCGCCGCCGCCAGCGCAACCGCTGTCGTATCAGATCCACCACGTCCCAGCGTCGTAATGTCTCCCTCTGCAGACATCCCTTGGAAACCAGCTACAACAACGATCTTGTTGCTGCTCAGTGCATCCAGCACACGCTGAGGTTGAATATCCGTAATCCGTGCTCGACCAAAGTCAGATTCAGTACGGAAACCAGCCTGCCATCCCGTAAACGATACCGCTTCATGACCCAACTGCTGAATAGCCATCGACAACAAGGCGATTGAAATTTGTTCACCTGTCGTCATCAACATATCCAGCTCACGTGCAGGCAACTGCTCATTCAACAATTTGGCCTGGTCAATCAGTTCGTCTGTCGTGTCTCCCATTGCGGAAACAACCACTACACATTGATGCCCTTCACTCTGTTTCTCCACAACGCGTTTTGCCACGCGTTTCATGCGCTCCGTGTCACCGACGGAACTGCCTCCGAATTTCATGACATACAAAGACAACGATATTCACTCCCTCAGACTCAACAGTATGTAACCTTGAGATGGCACCAAACGACTTGAACGTGACATCCTGCGGCATAACTTTAGTACAGTATAATACGAAAGTGCTGTACGGAGCCATTGTTTTTTAATATTAGTGCTTATAAAAATATCCCCTGCCCTTAACAAGGACAGAGGAAATCTAAAAGCTGCAAAATTTATGCGCGGGAAATGTATTTACCATCGCGTGTATCAATCAGCAATACGTCGTCCTGGTTGATAAACAATGGAACCTGAACGTTCAGTCCTGTTTCAACTTTTGCATTTTTAGTAGCACCCGTAGCGGTGTTACCTTTAATACCCGGCTCAGTGTCAATAACCTTCAGCTCTACGCTGTTAGGCAGGTTAATCCCGAGAATTTCACCATTATAGCTAATGATGTTTACATTCATGTTTTCTTGCAGGAAGTTAAGTTCCCATTTCAGTTGGTCACTTGAAAGTGTGAATTGATCATATGTTTCATTATCCATGAATGTATGCTCGTCTGCGCTCGCATAGAGGTAAGACACACCACGGTTTTCAATTTGCGCGCGGCCGATCGTTTCACCCGCACGGAATGTACGTTCAACAGTGTTGCCGTTACGCAGGTTTTTAAGCTTGGAGCGCACGAATGCCGCACCTTTACCCGGTTTTACGTGTTGGAAATCCAGCACCGTAAAAATATCTCCGTCTACCTCGACGGTCAATCCTGTTTTAAAATCATTAACGTTAATCACTAAAATACCCCTCCTACAGGACTGTTATCGTTATTAAACGACTGTAAATTCTTTGCTCGAATGTGTTAATACCTTGATGCCGCTATCTGTAATAACGATATCATCCTCGATCCGTACACCGCCCAATCCAGGCACATAAATACCTGGCTCGACCGTTACCACCATGCCCGGCTCCAGAATATCATCGCTTGCCTTAGACAGGCGTGTAGATTCATGTACTTCCAGACCCAGACCATGACCTGTACTGTGCCCGAAATTGTCTCCATAGCCATGGCCAGCAATAATATCCCGGGTCAGTGCATCCGCTTCACGGCCTGTCATGCCCGGCTTAATATGTTCGAGTGCGTGAAGCTGCGCCTTAAGCACAATATCGTAGATTTCACGCAACTGGGGCGCCAAATCCCCTTGTGTAGCCACTGTACGTGTCAAATCGGAGCAGTAGCCATCCAGCAACGCACCAAAATCAAACGTAATTAGCTCGCCTGCTTGTACTAACTTAGCACTGGCTACGCCATGTGGCAATGCCGAACGAACCCCGGAAGCCACAATTGTGTCAAATGAAGAGGATGTAG
>NZ_WUDQ01000332.1:0-4006 GCF_009827695.1 Paenibacillus sp. OT2-17
CCAGACGTTCAAAAAGAAATCCGGGGATTTCAAAACTGCGTATTAAATTAATGGTGGGCCAAGTACTTGTCACAGTGGAGTCCATCGATAACCCGCCGATCACCATAACTACGGTCAGAAAGTACAAAACCCAAGGGATACTGATCCCCACTACCATGGCCTTAAATGCTTTTTCAGGGTGCTGCAGAAAAGCGACTAGTGTCATGACGACTTCGCATCCAGCATAAACAAGAATAGTCGATTTTAGTCCCTTGATGATAGGTAAAATCCCGTCACTCAATACGGGACGAAGATGATCAATTTCAAATATCCTTAAACTAAAGACAAAACAGAAAAGCAGAAAAAAGAGACTAATCGGAAGTACAATCTGGTATAGCCGAGCGATGGAGTTAATACCTCCAAAAACCAAATAACTTCCTACCCAAATAAATGGAATCACAATCGCCCAGTTGGGTGTGCCTTCAAGCAGATAAAACATCGTCACTTCAGCAAAAACCCGAATCTCGAGGCCAGCGATGATTAAAAAATATATAATCAATAATACACTTAAAAATCCTCCCGGGATGATGCCCACAATTTTTCTGGAGTATTGATACACGGTGTTTCCAGGAAACTGTTGACTTAATTTCACCATCAGCCAAACGACTAATATGACAATACATCCACCGATGAGGACAGAAAGCCATCCATCAGGAGTCTGTACCTTTTCAGTTACATTTCTCGGCAGTGTCAAAATCCCTGCCCCCAATACGGTATTGGTCAGGAATACAGCGGCCTGCTTCGTTGTGATCTTATCATCAGAGCGTGTAAATACCATAGCTCCTCCTTCGTCTTAGCATCATGGCTTACGTTTGCTTTGCTGCGTTTTCATCATAATAGGTCTTCTTTTCATCAGAGATATAGGAGCTTAGGAATACAAAAATTCCAGTTACTTATACTTTCCTGTTGTTCCTGTTAGGGTTGCTGATCTTTAAACATCAAAAATCTGCAATACCTGCTTGTTCATAATCTCTTTATCCTGCATACCTTCTATGAAGACAAACACGGACCGTGCATGAAATTTCTTCACCACAAACTCACGAAAATGCGCATCACTATTTTCACCTATAACCTCACGAATTGTCTTAAAGTCGGAATCATAATTCCCTGTAATTTTAGAGCTTGGCTCATGCTGTTGATTCGCGTGGCCTTCGTTATGTTCATCAGAGAACGAACGATGGTTAGGAATAATCAACGCGAGAGCGGCCTGAAATAATGTAACCCAGCTCGGAATATAAGAAATTATTTTAAACCACATGATAATCACCTCTAAACGATTCAATTCATTTCCCCATAAGATACAAGTTGTTCATAAAGTATTCCTTATAAAGGTTGTATTAACACATGAGTCGGAAAGATTCGCTCAATAAATAGAGCGTGTGATCATGAAATACATTGTTTCCAAATCAAATTATTGTAGCAGATAAGCAAAAGAGGTTACGAAGCGCTTTTCTGGTTGTGGAAGTGAGTCGGGTAGACGAAGTAGTGACCAGCTTCTAGATTGCCTGGATCATTGTCTAGAATGGAAATAATTAGGAGTGTCACTTTGTTCGTTGAAAGAGCAGATTACTTACATAGGGCTTGTAATTAAACGTGAACGATTCTTAGCGAATGAAAGTGCTGATCCCTATGTCATTTTCCAAGATGATCAGGGCTTGCGTTTTATTGAAATTACCATCCTTTGGTAGAAACGATCGAAAATCGATTGAAGTGTATATCCTGCTTTCCTCAAGCTATGTTTATTCCAACAAATTACTTAGCTAACTATTGACTTTGAGTAAAAAGGTTGTTATTCTTTTCACAAGGTTAAGTTATTTTTTTCACAAAGAAAAGGGAGGCCATATTAATGTTAACTACGTTCAAAGCTACTGCCACAAAATTGCCAGAAGGCTTGCAGGTTGAGGCTCAATCCAGAGGCTTTAAAATCTTGATGGATGAACCCCAAGATTTAGGTGGAACAGATAAAGGGATGAATCCGGTCGAAGCGCTTCTGTGTGCGCTAGGAGCATGTCAGTACATCGTTGCTGCTGCTTTTGCGGATGCGTATAACTTTTCGTATGAAGAGTTGTATGTTGAGCTTGAAGGGGATTTGGACCCGGATGGGTTCATGGGGCTGGCAGATGTAAGAAGCGGTTTTCAGGAAATTCGTTTTGTAATGCACTTCAAAACGACCGAAAGTCAAGAAAAAGCAGAAGCTTTTGCGGCATTCATTGAGAAGACCTGCCCGGTTGGAGACTGCTTAGCGAACGGGGTTAAACTGGTGCAATCCGGTGTAGTCAGACACTAAACTATTCGCTAAAAGCGGCGCGGCTAGCCTTTTTTAGTAGTGAAGGAGCTTGAACATCATGGAAATTAAAATGTCAATGATTGCTGGGGGAAAAAAGGGGAAAGCAGGAACAATCAATGTGCAGCTAGGGGAGAAGGTTTCTTTTGGAGACTTACTCGTCGAGGTTGAAACGGGAAAAGGCAATCGAGAAATTACAGCGACCGCAGAGGGGACCATCAGCCACATTTTCTTTGAAGAAGGTGGAGAAATTTCTTCTAACCAAGTTTTGTTCAGGTTGGAAACTGCTGTAGAAGACACGGTTGTATTATCTGAGCCGCAGGCTGCTGCAATGGAACAGCCAGTCATGGCTAAGAAAGTTGAACTATTGATTATTGGGGCAGGACCAGGTGGGTATGTATCCGCGATTTATGCAGCCAAAAAGGGGATTAAGGTTACATTAGTTGAAAAGGAAGAATTAGGCGGTACCTGTTTAAATGTAGGTTGTATTCCAACCAAATCACTGGTTAAATCTGCTGAAGTTTGTCACCATGTCAAACAGTCGTCTTTGTTTGGCATTCACACGGGAACGGACCTTCAAGTCGATATGAAGCAGATTATTCGTCGTAAAGATGAAATCAAGGGAAAATTAATTTCCGGGATTGACTACTTGATGGAGAAGAATGATATTGAAGTTATCCACGGGCAAGCTTCTTTCTTATCCGCACATGAAGTGAGTGTAAAAGGACAGAACCAGTACCATATTTCAGCGAACGACATCATCGTAGCGACAGGCTCCAAAATTGCCAAGGTGAATATCCCTGGCATTGATCTTCCTTTTGTGATGAACAGCACTGATGCGCTTGCATGCACCGAACTGCCGAAGAGCATCACGATCATCGGCGGGGGTGTCATTGGTATGGAGTTTGCTTTTATCTATCGTTATTTGGGCGCTGAAGTGCATGTAGTTGAATTTATGAGCCGACTGTTGACGATGATCGACAGTGATATTTCCGAAGAAATCAAACATTCTGCGGAGCAAGCAGGGATTCATATCCATACGGACTCGAAGGTAGCCAAAATCCAGCGTGCTGACGATGGACAAGCGATCGTAAATTATGAGGATTCCCAAGGTGAGCACCTCCTCGTTAGTGAAAAAGTGTTGGTGGCCGTTGGACGTGAGCCTAACTTGGAGGGTTTGGAGGTTGAACGAGCCGGAATTCAGCTTAATGAACGTGGGCGAGGCATTGCCGTGAACGAACACATGCGTACAAACGTCGAACATATCTATGCGATAGGCGATGTTACGAATATTATGCAGCTTGCACATGTCGCCTCGCATCAAGGCATTACAGCCATCGATGGGATAGTAGGCGAATCGGGAGGCATGCACTATACGGCAATCCCGAACGTGATTTTCACTTCACCAGAGATAGCCAGTGTAGGTCTATTAGAGGATGAATGTAAACAGCAGGGGATGGATTACAGCGTGAGTAAGGTTTCCTTTGCCAGCAATGGTAAGGCGTTAACAATGAATGAACCGGAAGGTTTTATTAAATTGATAAAGGATAATCGCTCACAAAGAATAGTTGGAGGGTCGATTATTGGTCCCGATGCGTCTTCCCTGATCAGTAGCTTAACGCTTGCAATTGCCAATGAGCTGACGGAGCAACAAATCACGCACACCGTGTTTGCTCACCCGAC
>NZ_WUDQ01000333.1:0-4004 GCF_009827695.1 Paenibacillus sp. OT2-17
GTTCACAGGAGCCGGTGAGTTCCATTATGGAGCAATATAGGTTGCCAAGAGGAACGACTGATGTGAAGGAGATGCTAGCATGGGAACCGGAAGCTGTATTTATACATGCCGCGACCGAAGCTCATTTTGATCTAGTTATGGCGTGTATTGAAAAAGGGATTGCTGTGTATGTGGATAAACCGTTGTCCTATGATGTTCGTCAGAATCTGGAAATGACCGCTTTTGCGGAAGCGCAGGCCGTGCTGCTGGCGGTAGGCTTTAATCGACGTTTTGCCCCGCATTATGTAGCTGCTAAAGCATGGTTAGAGGAAGCAGGTGGATTCAGTCAATGTGCGGCCATTAAACACCGTACTGGATATGATCGAAGACCGGCGGCACAGACGGTTTATGATGATTTAATTCACATGCTTGATTTGCTTTTGTGGCTGGGTGGCGATGATTATGAGCTGCTGCATAGCAGTATGAATACGACGAGTGATGGATATATGGATGCTGCGTTCGGGACCGTACGTTTGGGGAATGCTACCGGAAGCTACAGTATGAGTAGACAGGCAGGGGCTGACATAGAGAAGCTGGAGCTTCACGGGGCAGGACGGTCTGTTGAAGTAATAAATATGGAACAGGCTGTTTTTATGCAAAAAAATCATTCACCACTAACGCAAACATTTGGAAGCTGGGATACGATTTTGGAAAGACGGGGATTCACCGGAGTCGTGAATCATTTTCTGGAGCATATTCATCGTCCGGAGGAGTGTGCTGTACGGGCTGGAAAAGTATTGGAAAGCCATATGCTGGCTGACGAACTGATCAGCCGTTTGAGTGTTTAATATGGAACGTCCGAACGTGATCTTAACAGTCCAGACAGACATCAAGAATTAGGTTGAAGGAGAAATGAATGAATGGAAGAAGATAACCGTGGTAAACAGCTAGAAGAAGCCATCATTGAAAATTATAAGCAAGAAGAAGATATGATGATCCTTGTATTTGCGCAATGGTGTATCAATCACGGGTTGGAGCCAGAGGAATTATATCGTGTAGCGTATCCGCATCAGGATAGCAACGAGCGTCTGCTACGAGTACGCAAGTTGACTGTATCGCGTGAAGAAGCGGGTGATATTCCGCTGGATACGGTATTAGGGGTACTGTCCATGTTCGGAAATGAGGACTTGGCGATGGTCGTATCTGAGGCGGCTGCCAGCCTTTCGTCGGAACGGAAATAGGACTAGCCAGAATAAACAATATACTGTTATCATTTATGGCATCATGGACTCACTGTATTTACTTAAGACATTGTTGATGGGGAGGGTAAGCTTACGATGGAAGATATACCTATGCCAAGTACCTGTAAAGGCTGTGAAAGAGATATCTCGATATCGGAAGAGCAAATTACCAGAATTCTAACCAACATGAGACCCAAAATGGAATGTGTAAACGATGAAGTGTACGAAGCCAGACTGTTGGCCTGCTCACAATGTGAAGAGTTAATGTCCGGGCATACATGTGGCATCAGCGGAAGTATTGTTCGTGTACGTGCTTTGGCGGCAGCTCAAAATTGTCCCAGTTACCATGGTTCACGCTGGATAGGAACAGCCTAAAAGATACAATGCTCAGGCTCGGCTGAACCTGGATTACGGGTTAAAGTAGTCATACCTTGGTCTGCCCTAATGGCAGGCTTTTTGGTTTGATTGGACCTTTTCTTAACGATTGACAAAAAGTAGGCAATAAAATATATTAAACACGTGAAATGTTTTTATTTAATTATTAATATTTATATTAATGTTTTCTAGATGTGATGTTGCGTAAAAATTAAGATCGGAAGAAGATCGGTAATATGAGTGATATTTAGACCAAAAATGAAAGCGCAAACATTCGTAAGGGTGTTCCAACAATCTTAATATTTTGGGGAGGGTTTGTTGTGAAGGGTTCTATTGTTGTTAATACCGATTGGAAACAAGGCATTATTAATAAAAATATTTATGGACAATTTGCTGAGCATCTTGGACGTTGCATTTATGAAGGCATATGGGTTGGAGAGGACTCACCGATTCCAAACACAAACGGAATTCGAAATGATGTAGTGGAAGCCCTGAAAAAGCTGAACATTCCTGTATTGCGCTGGCCGGGAGGCTGTTTTGCCGATGAATATCATTGGAAAGATGGTATCGGACCAAAAGAAAACCGTAAGAGAATGGTAAATACGCATTGGGGCGGTGTGGTTGAAAATAATCATTTTGGCACACATGAGTTTTTTCAATTGTGCGAACTATTAGATGCAGAGCCTTATATTTGTGGAAATGTCGGCAGTGGTACAGTTCAGGAAATGTCGGAGTGGGTAGAGTACATGACCTTCGATGGAGAGTCCCCTATGGCTGCATGGCGTCAGGAAAACGGTCGTGAGAAACCATGGAAGCTCAAATATTTTGGAGTGGGTAACGAAAACTGGGGTTGTGGCGGTAACATGCGCCCAGAATATTATGCCGACCTGTATCGCCGCTATCAGACATATGTCCGTAACTATGGCGAGAACCGCATTTATCGGATTGCAGGGGGGGCGAATGTGGATGATTATCGTTGGACCGAAGTGTTGATGCGTGAAGCTGGGCATCTTATGGACGGTTTGAGCCTGCATAACTATACGATCCCGGGAAACTGGGAAGGGAAACGGCAAGCACTCGGCTTTGATGAAGCGGAATGGTTCGAGACGATGAAAAAATCATTGCATATGGATGAATTGATTACTCGTCATTCAGCCATTATGGACCAATATGATCCTGACAAAAGGGTCGGACTGATCGTCGATGAATGGGGAACCTGGTTCCTGACTGAGCCGGGGACCAATCCGGGCTTCCTGTATCAGCAAAACACGATGCGCGATGCGCTGGTAGCTGGGCTGCACCTACACATTTTCCATAATCACCATGACCGTGTACAGATGACGAATATCGCTCAAATGGTCAATGTTTTACAGGCCATGATTCTGACCGAAGGCCCTGCTATGCTGTTGACGCCGACATACCATATATTTGAAATGTTTAAGGTGCATCAGGATGCACAAGCACTGGCTGTTCATGTAAAGGTGGGCGATTATGAATATGATGGGGATTCCATCCCACAAGTAAGCGTGTCCGCCTCCAAGGCGCAGGATGACAATATTCATATTAGCTTTTGCAACGTCCATCCGGGCGAGTCGGCAAACTTGAATTTGGAGCTAAGAGGACTGGAAGAGGTTAAAAAGATCAGCGGTGTTGTTCTTGCCAGCGACGATATGCAGGCACATAATACGTTTGATCAGCCAGAGCGTGTGAAAAAGGAAGCTTTCACATCCTATCAGCTGCAAGGTCAGCATTTGGATGTTACACTGCCACCAATGTCGGTAGTGATGCTGACAATTGCTCCGTAAAAAAGCTGGGTTGTGGTATGTAAGCAGAATTTCATTATTATTGGTTATGAACAAAGAGAGCGTTCAGGTGAACGCTCTCTTTTACCTACAATTGCTCGCGGTGAATTACCCTGAATTCCTTGGGAGACATACCGAAGCGGGAACGAAATACACGGTGAAAATACGTGTAATTTGCAAATCCTGACGATTCGGCGGCTTGTTCCAGTGACATGGGACTGAAAATGATTCTTTCTCTCGCCATGTTAAGCCTGATGTCCAGCGTGTACTGCATAATGCTCGTATCGAATGTTTCCTTAAACAGATGTACTGCTCGGGATACGCTGATACCTACGTGTGAAGACACGTCATCCAGCTTGAAGTTAGAGGATGCATTTTCTTCAATATAATTTTTAATCTGATACGCAAGATAGTTATGATGAGTAGCGATAGGATGATCGGATAGCATACGGTCAAACTCCAAACATAAAATGCGCATGTAATAACTTGATATTTCCGGGTAAGGATTAGAAATACGTCGTTGCTCCATCACAAGCTGACGAAATAGGCCAAGCAGGGCTTCTGTGAGCTGAACCTTAATTCTGTTGTGTCGTTTATGATGGTTCCA
>NZ_WUDQ01000334.1:0-4001 GCF_009827695.1 Paenibacillus sp. OT2-17
CGGGCAGACGTTTCATAAAACAACTGCTCGGCTGCGGCCGATGGATTGACTGAGTCGTATACGTCTCCAGCCATCATAATCAAATCGGCCTGCTGATCGTCAGCCATTTTCGCCAATTCTTCCAAAAACGCCTCCTGCTCCTTTAAACGGCTGCGTCCTTCCAACGTGCGGCCCAAATGCCAATCACCTGTATGCAAAATCCGCATGCTATTCCTCCTCTCCCTATCTATATAACTACAGCCGTACACTCTCTCCAGCTTCTAAAAAATACAGCCACTTCTCAGCAACCTTTTTGCCTGTAATCTCTTCGATCACACGGGCATACAGCTCCAATTGAAATCGATATTGGTCTGTTAAATGGGACAGTGTACGATATTCAGATATCCGATCTGTTTTATAATCCACCAGCACGAGTCCTTCGGGAGTTTCAAATAGACAGTCAATAATCCCGTTCATCAGCACCTTATCTCCGTCCTGCCCACCTTCCGAATCTGTTTCTTGTCCTGGTGACATTGATGGTAAGCTGTGGTTCCAGTAATCGGTTGCCCGCATGGTATAAGTAAACGGAAGCTCTCTTTGAACATGGGATGCCCCCAGCATTCTGCTCCCCAGCTCACTAGTGAAAAAGCGTAATATTTTATCCGTATCTAGCGCCTCTGCATGAACATCCAGTAACATACGCTGATTGAGCAAACGAGCCTTGGTTTCCTCAATAACTTCGGCGCTCATCCCCCCATCTAGTGGCAAATGCAGCATCAACGTATGATAGACTGTTCCTCGTTCCGTTGGAGTCAGACGCTGATTCCCCATAAACTTAGGTCTGCGCAAGTGTAATTGACTTCCCCCAGTGTGAGAATCCTCCCAATCCTCCGGTAACTCTGCTAGTAGGGAGGTAGATAGATTCAGCCAATCGTCCGAACCCATCTCCTGCATTTCCAGCCATCTTTTCATCTCAGTAACCGATGTATTGGCTGCCGTCTTGCCAGCCCGTTCATACGGATAAATCCAGGAAAGAGCAGCTTCAATATCCGTTTCACTCTCTTCGTTCAAGTCGATTAGCTCCGCATTTCTCAGTGCTTCTGTCTTCTTTTGGCGCTCTTCTCCCGACACCTCTTCCTCATGATCTGAGTTCACACGAGAGCCGGAAAGTGTTTCCGAGGCCACGATTTTAAATAACCAGTCTGTTCCCGGCATATTTTCCAGCCTGTGATAGTACCCATCCTGATCACCTGCGGCTTCCCTCAACAAAGTAGCAGAAGGATGCCGAATCAAAGCGGGACCTACCCAGTCCAGATAGCTGCGGCCTGCCGCCAGCATATAGTCTGGTAAGACAATTTCCGTATGTTCTTTGGCACGTGCCCAACCCGCTGCGCGCGAAGCGAGATCCTTCACGGTTCCGGTCATAATCAGCTTTTCGCGCGGACGTGTAAGCGCCACGTATAACACCCGCATTTCCTCAGCCAATAGCTCCAGCTGTGAGCGTCGGCGGATCGCTAAATTAGGCAGCGTAGGGTAGCTGACACGATTTTGTTCCTCCACATATTTAGGACCAAACCCCAACTCCTTGTGCATAAGAAACGGCGCATTGAGATCCTGTTGATTGAACATCTTTGCTGTCCCGGCAATAAACACGATAGGGAATTCAAGTCCTTTACTTTTATGAATGGTCATAATGCGGACAGCCTGATCGGGTTCAGTCCCTCCGCTAATGGATCCTAAATCACCGCCTCGCTCCCGTAGACGGGAAATGAAGGTAAGAAATCGGAACAATCCTCGGTTGGACGTAGAAGTCTCATACTGTCTCGCTCGGTCATATAGCGCCCGCAAATTGCTTTGGCGCTGTGAGCCGCCAGGCAGTCCACCGACCCAATCCAGATATCCTGTTTCCTCCAGCACATTCCAAATCAATGCACTTAAGCTGCCTTGTCTGGCTTCATGCCGCCAGGCTTCCAAATTACGCAAAAATGAACGTAGTCGGGCAGACAACGTATTCCCGTCATTTCTATTACCAAAGTCAGATGAAGATAAAGAGTCCTCTGGGAAAATATCCAACTCCATGATCTCAGCTGAAATCCCTTTTTCGCTTTCTTCCAGTGGGTCAGCCTCAGCCGCCGCCAGCAATGCGCCATAAAACAATCCATCCGGCTTCTCCAACCGAATTTGTGCCAGTTCATCTTCGGTCAAGCCGACAATCGGCGAACGAAGCACGGATGCAAGCGGGATGTCCTGCTGCGGATTATCAATAATATGCAGCAGAGACAACATTACCTCAACTTCCGTTGCTTTAAAAAAGCCTGTCGTCTGCTCCCCAGAGGCCGGAATGCCCTCAAGCCGCAGTTCCTCCACAATTAGGGGGGCCCACACGCTTGCGGAACGAAGCAAAATGACGATATCGCCGTAAACTGCCGGACGCATCGCTTTTAATCCTCTGTCGTAAATCAGCAGTGGTTGTCCAGTATCTCCGGTCAGCTCCTTAATCCGTTGCGCGATCGCACGAGCCTCTAACTGTGCCGTTTCCAGCTCCGCAAGCTCAGCCAGCTCACTTTCCTGTAGAGCAGATTCGTTCTCCGCTTCGGACAGCTCCGAAGCCTCGGAAAGACCATGTCCACCCTTATCAACTAACAGCAGCTCAGGTGCGTATACAGATGCGGCGTCTTGATCCGACTGGTCGGGATAGGATGCGCCGTGTACCAGCCACGCTCGTTCATCGTACTCAATTTCCGCCACATCCACACTCATAATCTGGCGGAACACCAAATTGACCGCATCGACAACTTCCTCCCGACTGCGGAAATTACGCGCCAGATCAATTAAAAAGCCATCTTCCTGCTCCTGCATGCCGTACCGTTGATACTTATTCAAAAACAGACCCGGCTCCGCCAGGCGAAATCGATAAATACTCTGTTTCACGTCGCCCACCATAAAACGGTTACCCGGTTCCTCCCGTGATACCAGCCTGACGATATCTTCCTGTACGGTATTCGTATCCTGATACTCATCCAACAGCACCTCGTCGAATTGCGCCTTATATTCGAGCGCAGCGTCAGAAGGTAGTAGCTTGTACGGAGTAGAATCGGGATGTCGTAATATTTTCAGACAATAATGTTCCAAATCCCCGAAGTCCACCAACCCTTTTGACTGCTTGTGTTGTTGAAATCGTTCCCCGAATACAATCACGGTTTCTATCAATTCGTCCATCAGCGGAGCCGCGGCGTGCAGCTCCTCCCAATAGGCTTCTGCTCTCCTGCCAAACAGGGAAGCCTTCATATCTGTAATCATTTTTTTGGCTGCTTCACGAAGCGTTTTAACCCGTTCCTGCAATGCAGGCTCGGTCTGATCTTTTTTGACGGGCTTGAGCTTACCGAAGGAAGCTGTCTGAAAATGATCATATAGAGATGCCCACGGCTGTGTCTCCAGCTCCTGTAACAATCCCTTCACCATCGCCGCATCCTCTTGCAGCGTCACGGCATAAGGTGCAGGACCGCCGGGCTGCATAGCTGTTTCATGCGCCTGTTCCAGCAAGCTCGCTGCTCCACGCAATGAAAGTGCAGCATCCGCCAAAATACTGCGAACCCAGGGAGTCTCTCCCAAAGCGGCTACATCCTGTACACGAAATGCTGCCGCTGTCTCCCGCAGCCAATGTTCTGGCCACGGATGACTTTGAGAAAAATCATACAGCCGCTGAACAAGCACGTACATTGCATCATCGGTGCGTTCTCCACTAAACCAGTCGACCAGTCTGCGGAATGTACTGCCTTCATCATGAGCCTCATATTTCTCCTCAAACAGTTCTTCTAGAAGCTCCTGACGCAGCAATTCTGTCTCATGCTCATTCATAATCCGAAAACCGGGATCAAGGGGAATGGCCTGATAATGCCTGCGGATGACCTCCATACAAAATGAGTGAAGCGTCGTAATCGAGGCCCGATTCAGCAACGATAGCTGGCGGCGTACATGCTCACTTTCCGGTTCCTGCTCCAGTACACGTTCCAACGCTTCGC
>NZ_WUDQ01000335.1:0-3996 GCF_009827695.1 Paenibacillus sp. OT2-17
ATATATTTCAAGGCAACAGAAGGGCCACTTGATTTTTCCAAAGCCCACCAATTATCCCAATCGAATAAAATGGCTACTTTGGCATTAACGGTCGCGTCAAGTAGCCTGTTGCCTAATGCGCCAAGCTCACTGCCAAGCTGCGCCACCTCGCGAAATACACGTGTGTTCTCATGCCCGGCATGCTCAATGACGGCCCCGTGGAATTTCTCACAAGCGCCGATCGAGCGGCGAAGCTGGAAGAACATGACCGTGTCCGCGCCATGCGCGACTGCCTGATAACTCCATAACCGCATAACGCCGGGACGTTTAAGCGAATTATACGCCTGCCAGTTCTGCTGGCTCGGTGTTTGCTCCATCAGCATAAAGGGTTGCCCATCCTTCAATCCGCGCATCAGATCGTGCGCCATCGCCGTATAGCTTATCGGAGTATTGGCCCCGGGATAGCTGTCCCAAGATACAATATCCATGTACTTAGCCCATTTAAAATAGTCCAGTTGCTTAAAAAAGCCCATCAGATTGGTTGTTACCACGGCATCGGGAACATGTTTTTTAATCGCGTTATATTCCAATAGGTAGCAATCCAGCATACTGTCTGAATTGAAGCGCGCATAATCGAGGGATATGCCCTGAAAGCAGGAGTGATTTTCTCCCCAATGCTCGCTCAGATTATTTGGCGGTACAATTTCATCCCAATCATAGAAGGTGTGCCCCCAGAAGGAAGTATTCCACACCCGGTTTAGCTCTTCCAGTGATCCGTATTTTTGCTTGAGCCACACCCGGAATGCGGTCGCGCAGTTATCACAATAGCAATCCCCGCCGTACTCATTGGACACGTGCCACACGAGGATCGCGGGATGGTTTTTGTATCGTTCTGCAATTCGGTCAGCCATCTGCTCCGCGTATTTTCGATACGTTGGACTGTTCGGACAGGAGTTGTGGCGGCCACCGAATTTCCGCTTCCGTCCGTCAGCGTCCACCCGGAGAACGTCGGGGTAGCGGGTAGCCATCCAAGCAGGGTGCGCTGCCGTGCTAGTAGCTAGACAAACGAAGATATCGCTTTCATAAAGACTGTCAATCAATTGATCCAGCCATTCAAAATGATATGTGATTTCGTCGGACTGAATTTTAGCCCATGAGAATACGTTGACCGTGGCGATATCAATCCCTGCTTGCCTGAACATCCGTAAATCCTCCTGATGCGTGGCCTCATCCCATTGCTCAGGATTATAATCTCCACCGTAAAATACTTTAGGAAGTTTGCTGCTTATCATGCCAATCACCTCTGTATATAAGAATAATTCTATCTTATAATACAAATAACTGCTTTTAAATATAATAAAATGAACGTGTATATAACAATATGGATCTACATGAAGAATACATACCCGCATACGCCGGAGGTGCTTTTTATGATTTTAACTCCCCATCATTTAAGATTTTTCCTGACTACGCGTGAGCACTCTTTACCCCTTTTTATTGAAAGTATCGGATTTAACAGCAGGCAGGAGGATGTGTCCCGTCCAGAGGGTTATCCGTGCTTTCACTGGATTCAGACAGTGTCTGGTGAAGGGATGTTTACATTTAAAGGGGGGACCTTCCGTCTGGGAGAGCAGTCCGGGGTTCTGCTGTTGCCCGGGGAATCCCATGCATACAGGCGGGCGACCAAGGTATGGCGAACGTTATACATTACATTTGACGGCCCCATCGCCGCTGCTGTATTGACTGCACTGGGATTGAAGCATACACGCGGGTATCATTGGGACCCGGATAGCGAGCTGCACAGCTTTGGGGAAACTATGCTCCATTCCATGGTTAGTGAACGTGATTTGTCTGGATTAGATGCTTCGGCCAATATGTATCGTTTTCTGACTCTACTGCGTAAACATGGACAACATAGCTCGATGCCTTCCCTATCCCATAATGTGGAACGTTTAACCCCTGTACTGGCCTTTATGGAGCAAAATTATGCCAGTCCAGATGTGGGCCTAGGTGATATGGCAGTTATGATGAATGTCAGCTCCCGTCATTTAAATACATTATTTAAGCAAGCGTTTGGTGTGACTTCTTATGCTTATCTGATTGTAATTCGGCTGCGGAAGGCCAAGGAAATGATGACGGAATATCCGCAATTAACAGTAAAGGAGATTTCGGAGCGAGTAGGATTCCGAGATGCCAGTCATTTTGTGGCAACTTTCCGCCGAGCTGAAGGAATTACCCCGGAAAGGTTCAAATTACTGTATACATAAGGGTATTTTATCGAAATACTCTTTCTTACTCGGGAATGCTCTTTTTAGGGAGCATTCCTTATTGTTTTTTTCAGGATGAGGGAGTATAAAATAATAGTTCATTTGTTTCATCAAACTGATGTGCAGGTGACATAATAAACATAAGATCCATAGTTCTTTTGCAAAACCCTCATCCAAAGAAGGAGTCAACGAAATGCTGAGTAAAGTCAAAAGATTATTAATCGGTCGTCCGCGAAAGTCGACGGCCCTTGAAGATGAGAAACTGAATAAGCTCAAGGCACTGGCCATTCTGTCCTCAGATGCCTTGTCCTCTGTAGCTTACGGAACGGAGCAAATTCTGCTGGTTTTAATTACAGCAGGCTTCGCTGCCCTATGGTATTCCATTCCTATATCCATTGCGGTATTGGGTTTGCTGATCATTCTGATCCTGTCCTATAGACAGACCATATTTTCCTATCCTGGTGGTGGCGGAGCGTACATTGTTGCACAGGACAATTTGGGAAAGAGTCCGAGTCTGATTGCAGGTGGTTCTTTGCTGGTCGATTATATTCTGACGGTAGCAGTTAGCTCATCAGCAGGTACAGATGCCATTACATCTGCGTTCCCGTCGTTACATGATCATCGGATCGCCATTGCTCTGATTATGATTATCTTTTTGACTATTATGAACTTGCGCGGGGTGACAGAATCTGCCTCGGTGCTGGCTGTACCGATTTACTTATTTGTTGTTGCTATTTTTGTTTTGATTATTAGCGGTATCATTCATTACGTGGCAGGGGGAGCTCATGCTGCAGCACCGCAATTTGGAGCTACGGTATCCAACGTCAGCCTGTTCCTGCTACTGAAGGCGTTCAGCTCGGGTTGCTCGGCGTTAACTGGGGTAGAGGCTGTCTCGAATGCCATTCCGAACTTCCGCAAGCCAGCTGCCAAAAATGCAGCAACTACACTAATGATGATGGGTTTGATTCTCGGGTGTATGTTTATCGGAATTAGTTTGCTGGCTTATTGGTACGGTGTTCGTCCTAATCCGCATGAAACGGTCATTTCGCAAATTGCGAACGCCACTTTCGGGCGCGGTGTGATGTATTACATCATTCAGGGCGTAACGGCGCTCATCTTGTTTTTGGCGGCGAATACAGCCTATTCGGCCTTTCCATTGCTTGCTTTTATGCTCGCGAAGGACAAATACATGCCGCACATGTTCATGGTTCGTGGAGATCGGCTTGGATACTCTAATGGTATCCTGTTTCTGAGTATCTTCTCGGCATTGCTGGTTATCGTATTTGGCGGCAACACAGAAAATCTGATCCCGCTTTATGCCGTAGGGGTATTTATTCCGTTCACGCTCTCGCAACTTGGCATGATGATTCGCTGGATCAAGCTCAAACCGCCAGGCTGGATCGTCAAACTTGCTATTAATACGGTTGGGATGCTGACCACGCTGTCGATTACGCTCATCTTTATTTTCACCAAATTTAGCCAGGTGTGGGTAATCTTTATCTTTCTGCCTTTGGTTCTGTATTTCTTTATGAAGATCAACAGGCATTACAAAAATACGGCTGAACAACTGCGCATTGATATTACCAAGGATAAACCTATGGTGAAAGGCAATACGATTATTATTCCGGTGGCAGGTATTACGCGAGTCGTTATGAATACGATCAGCTATGCCAAAACCTTGTCGGATAATGTGGTTGCCGTATATGTGGGTGTGGATGATGAGGCGATTCAAAAAATGGAACAGAAGTGG
>NZ_WUDQ01000336.1:0-3992 GCF_009827695.1 Paenibacillus sp. OT2-17
GATCTACAGTCCCCTCCTCATGGACAAAAGAATGGAGGAGTTACCATACTTCCACTGCCCGGCAGTTGATCGAGCAAGCGATTCGTTGGCAGGCTGCTGTGGGACTGCGAATCGGTGGGAAAGAGGTTAAATGGATACCGGAGGCGGTGGTTCCCGGTGCACCATGGAGTGTCACAGGCTGGTACGCCTCAGGAATGGATGACGAAGCACCTTCTCCTGCGACTTTACAGCCAAGTGAATGGTCAGACATGCGGCTGCTGGTTCCTTTTACATAGTAGAGCCAGGAAGTGCATGAAACTCCTTCTTCTCAAAAGAAGGATGTGGTATGATAAATGAGTCTACTTATACAGGGTAGAACTTTATATAAAGTGAGATGAACATTCATGAGCGTAGCCGAATTGAATACGGTCAATATGGCAGAAGTGCTTATTAACGCCTATGAATTGGGCGATATGGTCAACCGATCCTTTGAGGTATCGGATTATTTATATTGGAAACAGCGTGTGGAATTGAACCCGTCTATTCAGGCGTGTGTACGCAAGCTGGATGCCAAAAAGGAGCTATTCGCGGAAACGGAGCGTTTTGGGCATTTTCATCCGAACTATCATGAAGCGAAGGATGCAGTGCAGGTCGTTGAGCTGGAACTGGAACAATTCGTGGATGTTAAGGAGTTCAAACGAGCCGAAAAGGCGCTGGATGATATGCTTCATGCCATGTCTGAAACGATTGCATATTCCGTGTCCGAGACCATTAAGGTGCCGAGCAATGATCCGAATGTGAAAAAGGGCGGATGTGGCAGCGGAGGGAAATGCTCCTGTGGATAGGTCATAGGAATGATACCGAGTGGAGGGGAGATGAAGCGAATGTTTGCCGAGCGGACAGGGTACGTCATTTGGGTAAGCGATATCAAGGCTGCCCGCAATCTGGAGAAATACGGAAATGTCCACTTTATTTCAAAGCGTATGCATTATGTAGTTATATATATGAATGCGGATCGGGCAGAAGACACCGTTAAAAATATTCGCAGACTTTCCTATGTGCGTAAGGTCGAGCGCTCTTTTCGAAATGAGATTAGGACGGAGTACAACGACGATAAGGAAAAGATGAAAGAATATGAAATATAAGCTTCTAATGTCTATAAATTGTAAAATATTCTTAAAAGGTCAGCCTACGGGCTGGCTTTTTTTTGTAAAGCCAGGACTTTTGCATAATGGTCTTAATGCTGTTAGACCTAAAAAATCTTTAAAAATCACCCATAAACTTCAATTTTGTAACTTGTAGTCCCGGGTCTGTTGAGGTAACATATGAATATATTGGTAGATATAAAGACCTATCTGGTGGGGAGAGTGATCCCGTGCGTGACAAAGCAATGCAGCGATGGAGTACATACGAACCGTTCTACGTGGAGATGGGCGATAAAAAAGTCGCCGATATCGTGATTACAAATCATGCGAAAACTCGCTACTTAGATCGGATAGAGCAGAAACAGTCCGAGACGAATCATATCGCCGCCTGGCTTTGGGAATGCCTGAAGCAAAACAGGATGGAGTCCTACTATCATAACGAAGAGGATGTATATTTAATTGATGGTGATCTGGTCGTCGTGGCCGAATTTGGAGAGTTGCCCGGCGAGATGGATATTGCGGGGAATCCGCTGCACAAGATGATTGTCATTACCTTTTTGGGCCGGATGTCGGAGACCATTGAATTAAGGGATTTGAAGTCATACTATTCATGGCTACGCCATTCGCGGCGCATGACACTGATGAAAAGCACTCGTAAGCAAAAATAGACGGTGATTGGGCGGTCGGCCCTAGGCGAAAAAATATTTGAACTTATGATTACCGTCAACTTTAAGTAGAAAGTATGCAGTTATTAGCTGCATGCTTTTTTTTATTTCCGTCAATATAACTCTCCAATTCGGTAAGTTTACTTGGAAATGCTTCGACAGATGTTTTTCTTATGTTAAAATAGGGAGATCAGAGGGGAGAGGGCTGTCAGTATGAACTTTCATCAGTTGCACATTTTTTATACCGTAGCGGAGCGCGGAAGCTTCTCGGCGGCGGCACAAGCGCTGCATATGACACAACCTGCGGTGACGATGCAAATTCAGTCTTTAGAAGATTATTTCGGCACGAAGCTGCTGCAACGTTCGACTAAAAAAATCGAGCTTTCAGAGGCGGGAGCGACACTATTGCCTTTTGCGAAAAAAAGCATGCAACTGATCAGGGAAGCTGACGAGGCGATGTCTGCTTTTACTCACATGCTGGAGGGAAGATTGCATATTGGCGCCAGCCTAACGATTGGTGAGTATATTGTACCAAGAATGTTGGGGCCGTTTGGCCAGGAATACCCTCATATACGTATGGCGATGAATGTGATGAATACGACTCAAATTATGGATGATATACTAAAACATCAGTTGAATTTAGGACTGATTGAGGCCCCAGTCCAGCATCCAGATATCGTGGTGGAACCTGTGATGCAGGACGAACTGAAACTGATTGTGCCTTCAGGACATGCGCTGGCCAAGGCTAAAAAAGTGGTTCTGGAAGATGTGTTTAAGCATCCTTTTGTAGCCAGAGAAAAGGGATCTGGTACACGTCAAGTGATAGAAGATGAGCTGAAAAGTCGTGGTGTGGATGCCTCCCGACTTGGTATTGTAATGGAGATGGGGAGCACTGGAGCGGTCAAATCGGCGGTAGAGGCTGGACTGGGTATTACCATGCTATCACCTTCTTCGGTGAAGCATGAAGTTGCGCTCGGATTGTTGAAAATTGTAAACATTTCAGATATCACGTTCAAACGAGAATTTTATGCAATTCATTTGAAGTCGGCGTTGTTGCCGATTCCGGTAGTAACCTTCCTGTCTTACTTGCGTCGTCATGATCAGGGAACGGACGTGCAGAGGGACTCGCAGGACGAGCTTGCAAAGCTGAAAGAGAAGGAGGATGCATAATGAAGGAGCAGATTAGCGTAAAACGATATGATTTACATACACACACCCTAGCATCTGACGGTATGCAGCCACCTGTAGATAATGTGCGCTGGGCCAAGGAAAAAGGACTGGCAGGTGTGGCCATTACAGATCATGATACGGTAGCTGGCCTGGAAGAAGCTCTGGAGGAGGGAAAACGCATAGGAATTACTGTGGTGCCAGGAGTGGAAATTAGTACTCGAGCTGGCGGTAAGGATATTCATATACTGGGTTATTTTATGGATTACCGCAATAAAGTGTTTTTGGAGCGGTTGGAAAAGCTTCGCCAGGCGCGGGATACCCGTAATGATTTGATTTTAAGTCAATTGCGTAGTCTGGGCGTGGAAATCACACTGGATGAAGTGGTGGCTACGATGGGCAGACCGCTGGCACCAGATGAAAGCATTGGACGTCCGCATATGGCGGATACGCTGGTTCAAAAGGGATATGCGAAGGATATGCGAGACGCGTTTGACCGTTACTTGGCGGAAGGAGCGCCCGGATATGTGTCTGTACCCCGTGTAGAGCCTACGGAGGCCATAAACTGGATTCGTGAAGCAGGAGGGGTACCTGTGGTGGCCCACCCTGGCTTGTACGGAAATGATGAGCTGGTTCGCTCAATTATAGAGGAGGCGAAGCCTGTGGGCTTGGAGGTGCGACATTCGGACCATGATGCTGAGGCTGAGAGCCGATATACTGCGATGGCGGCGCAGTATGGGCTTATTGCAACTGGCGGCTCGGATTTTCACGGTGCACGCCAAGGTGTTATTTTTCACGGTGATCTGGGTAGCCGTAGTGTGGAAGGTCAGGTTGTCGAGGAATTGAGGAAGGCTGCTGTTGGACAAAAGTAAATAAAAAGCCCCTTGCCTTATGCATGGAACACAAGAAGTGTACCGTGCAAAGAACAAAGGGCTTTTTTTGTGGATTCAATAGGCTAGTGAGACTTAGCCGTTTTTGATGCGATTCGGCATTTTTTTGATCAGCTCCTCGTCGGGTGTAATGAAGAGCGTACGCT
>NZ_WUDQ01000337.1:0-3985 GCF_009827695.1 Paenibacillus sp. OT2-17
GCGTTTAAAAATAAATATCCTAATTAAAAAGGATGAATTATGAAATATTCATCCTTTTTTCTGTATTAGCTGCTCGCAATGAAGCAATCTACTGGTCAAGATATTTTTTCTTTTTTTGAATCTTTAATTACATTCTTATTTTTATCTTTACTCTTATCTTTATTTTTGTCTTTATTTGTATCTTTGCTTGGGACGGAGACTTTCCTTTTTTCATTAGCCATTCGCCAATAGCTTAACACGTTACGGTACATGGACTTATCTGTTAATTGGTTAAAAATATATGGGTCCGGCTTCGTATTCACCTCAATGATCCACGGGATAAAGCGATGATCCAGTCCAATGTCCACACCAATTTGCCGGAAATTCGGATATGTTTTTTGCAGTTGTTTGGCGATGGTAAGACCCAGTTCATTTAGTTTCTTGACCAGCTCCGCCTGTTTGCTTTGCGATAAATGGGATTTTAGTAACTGCTCCAAGGCCATCGGCTTACCACCACTATGATAGTTAGTCACGATTTTACGGGGATGACCAAGACGTCCAATAATTCCGGTAGACTCCCATAGCCCTTTTTCATTACGCTGCACCATGACCCGAATATCAAAATATCGCATTTGATGGCGTAGTAAATGGATTCCCTTTTGAATGAGATAACTTTTCTTCCCCGTATGTTTCGATAGACTGGTATATAGTGCATCCAAATGTTTAAATTCTTGACGCGTTTCCTCATATTGATAGGCGAAACGCTGGCCGGCCTCCTGCTCTACTCTCATTACACCTTTACCAAAGGTACCTCGCTCGGGTTTTACATAGACCATACTGTACTTCTCCAGCATTGACTTCAAATTTGCTTTGTTATATTTGCGGGTTTCGGGTACATAAGGTTTGATGCTGCCATGCTGGAGCAACAATTGGGTTTTATACCATTTGCTGCGCAACGCCTGCGCTTGTGAAGAATTCACTTGCCCCTCTCCTCTCTACTCTCAGGTAGAACGCTCCTGTTAAAAAAGATCAATCTATCGTATGCGCTAACTCCCCATTCGAAGCTTCATCAGCCCTGTCCTGCATAGAAATGGACGTTTGACCTTGCCCGGTCGAAAACGCCTGTCCAAGCATACGATATTGGGAGACGCTGGGAGCGTATATTTGCACATATAGGGAGTGAATAACATGTCAGCGCAATCGGATGGGCCACGAGAGGGTTCCCTTACAATCGATATTCTGATTCCCGCAATTGATAAAGATATTGCCACACTACCGCTGGTGATTGACAGTCTGCGCCGTCACGTGCAGCACCGAATTGGAACTATTTATATCGTTTCACCGCAAAGCACCGGGATTCGCCGTCTGTGCGTAAACAAGAAATGTACATTTATAGACGAAAAAACGGTGCTGCCCATCACCAAAAAACATATTCATTACGGGACAACGCGCTGGGACCGCTCAGGCTGGCTGTATCAACAATTGCTCAAAATGAATGGCGACAAAATCAGTAAGGCCTCTTTTTTTCTCGTCATTGACGCGGACACGATTTTGATTCGTCCACATACGTTCCGTAAAGACGGAAAAACGATTTTTTACTACCGCAGCTGGAGCCAGCCTGAGTATTTTCGCACCTATCACAAGCTGATAGGCGTTAAAGCTCCCTCACCAAAGTCCTTTGTTACTCACTATATGCTTTTTGAAAAAGCTCGGCTTACCCAGCTCAAGCAAGTTATCGAGGCCCGACATGGAAAACCTTGGTACAGCGCAATTATCCACAGTATAGACCGGACAAAACAGTTTGGGTTTTCCGAATATGAAACGTATGCCAACTATTTATACAGCAATCAACCCTCTCGGATGATTTTGCGCAAGTCATTGAATAAAGCGCTTCATAGTCGGGCTTCTTCCCTGTCGCAAAAACAATTGGATGTGTTGGCCAAGAGCTATCGCTCCTTATCTTTTCATCAACGCAAGGTGTACCAGCTTGCTCCAAAAACAAAGATTGAATCATCGCTAAAATAGTTCTTAAAATCCTGCAAAATGATGCATTCCAAATGGATCTGCATTGAAGGAGGAAACGTCCGTGCGCATCGTATTGTTATGCGGTGGTGCCGGAAAACGGCTATGGCCACTATCCAACGAAATCCGGTCGAAGCTGTTTCTCCGGTTGTTGTCCGCTCCTGACGGGCGAAAGGAATCTATGCTCAGCCGGGTGTACCGTCAGCTCACCTTAGCCGGGCTGGATTCCTCAGCCCTGCTTCTGGCTCATCGGAGTCAGGTAAATCTAGCCTTTCGCCATACAGAAGGTCGTTTGCCCGTTCTAGGCGAGCCTGCCAAACGGGGAACCTTCACCGCAGCTGCACTGGCGGCTGCTTATTTTCACACCAGAGGCACGGGGCTGGCTGAAGTTCTCTGCATTGCTCCAGCGGACATGTATGCAGGGGAGGATTTCTTCCATAGCATAGCAGCGCTCTCCGGCTTATTGCTTGAGAGCGGAGCCGATCTGGCTATGCTTGGGACAAGGCCTACTCATCCCTCCAACCAATACGGCTATGTCGTTCCGGGTCTGCAAATGATACGGGAAGGGAAAACTTCTTATGCGCAAGTTGCCCGCTTCACAGAAAAGCCGGATCTCTCCGGGGCACAACAGCTTATTCATCAGGGCGCGCTGTGGAACTGTGGTGTTTACGCTTTTACATTACGGTATATGCTGTCCTGTATGGAGCGAAGTTATTTGCCGCTGAACGATAAAGCATTATGCGCAATGTATGATAGCCTCCCGGTTCGCAGTTTTGATGAGGAGATTGCAGAGCGTGCCGAACATGCCATCGTCCTGCCCTACGATGGCGAATGGCACGACATCGGCAACTGGCAGGCCCTAACAGAGCAGCTAAGCAGCCAAGTGATCGGGCGTGGACAGATTAGTGGTCAGACTCTTGGTACGCACATCGTCAATGAGCTGCCCTATCCAATTCATGTCATTGGCGTGGAAGATATTATTGCTGCTGCGAGTCCCGACGGCATTCTCATTGCGTCCAAGAGCCATGCCCACGTAATCAAGGAGCAGCTAGGTAAACTTCAACTTCACCCTATGCATGGTGAAACCTCTTGGGGCAGTTACCGGGTGCTGGACGAATTTGATCATCGGAGTCTGAACGATATACTGGCCATACGGCTGACGGTACTGCCAGATCACCGCTTGAATGGCCGTATTCACGGCAGTGGACTTAAAGTATGGACGATTGTGTCCGGTCGTGGAGAGGTCATGCTGAACGGAGAACGTTTTGCTGCCGCAAGCGGTTCTGTATTTAGCATACCGGTTGATACGTATCACACGATCCGTGCCGATCAGGATACACCACTGGAGCTGATTGAGGTACGTCTGGGGAACAGCTTGGTGAATGCCTTCTATAAATCCGAGGCCTGACAACACATAGATCAGGATTTTGCAAAATTCGATTCCAGTCGCTCCAAAGTGCAATATATAGACGAACTAGACCATTTCGATCTATATATTGTTCATTGGAAGTCGCTTATTGGATTTTTTGCAAAATCCTCAGATATAACATAGCACGCTACGGATTCTGAACGGAGGTCGCACATAATAAATCGCTCCTGAGCAAGGTGAAAAAATCCTTGCTCCAGAAGCGATTTTATTTTGTGATGCCATATTTTCTTGAGATAATAGTTCTAACCTTGGCAGATAAATATACCTCGTTGCCTTTGACTATTCCGGCTTCTTTTAAAAAATGCCGGACGATCTCTAACTGATAGTGTATGCGTACTTTCTTGGGCAGGCTCCAACCCGTTTCCACGGTAACCGCGCGTGCACCTAAAATGCGGGCTGCAGCAGTGCGGGAGGAACCTGGGAGCTCATGCAGCCGAATGTTGAAATGTCGGTCGCTCACCTGGATGGAGCGATTCATTCGCTTAATAATCCGGCGAACCGCAGGAACCACCGGATTGGCTTTGTTGGTGATTAGCGTTTGACCAAGCACCTTGG
>NZ_WUDQ01000338.1:0-3975 GCF_009827695.1 Paenibacillus sp. OT2-17
ATGAAGGGAAGAAGCAGGGATGCCACAGATAAAGGCCGTTCAAACACCGATTGGAGCATTGTATGGACGAGATGCGATCTATTTGGACCATGTGCATATGAATTATTCGAAGAAGGAGCTAGTTTTGAAGGGAGAGATTAATGGGGGGCTGGCAGCGGAAGCAACAGATGGTTTTGTGCCCTACGAACTGATATTCACAGAAGTCTACTACTTCAACATGATTGAACTGGACGTTGCTTTGCACCTGTCTGATCGGGAATATACGCAGGGCAGCAGCTTTGATGAGCTTACAGATACGCCGTTATTGGCTACAATAGCAAGTGCACGGGGGAAAAATCTAAAGCACCTTATGCTAAAAACCTATGACGATATAGTAGAAATTGCCTGTGGAGACTATAAGATGACTATATAAACGGTTGATTTTTAAGAAGAGGAGCAGGATCAATGGATACCCAAATTGAACTATTAAACGTGACTGTATGCTGAATATGTTATTCATACTGTCGGTCCTGTGTGGAATGGTGGCGACCATCGGGAAGAGGAGCTATTGGCGAAATGCTACCATAATGCACTCCAATTAGCTTTAGAACTGAATGCACGAAGCATTGCCTTTCCGAATATCAGCTGAATGAGAGAATACATGCGTGGAAATTAGGGGGGATCATGATGCATGAGGAGCAAAACCAGGAACATTGGCCGGTGTGGGCTACGGAGCCTGTAAAAATAGTGAATGCTGATCCTGCCTGGTCAGAGCAGGGCTTAAAGATCATTCACCAGTTGCGGGAGTTATTACTGCCGTTTAAGGTGACGGAAATCGAACATATAGGAAGCACGGCAATTCCCAATCTTTCCGCTAAGCCCATTATTGATATTATGGCAAAATTAGAATCTTGGGATCAACTGGAACAGGTCGTATCTGCTTTACAACCAGCAGGCTGGAACTATGTTCCACCTGAATTGGACGGTCGGGAATGGAGAAGATTTTTGGTTAAAGTGGAACAGGATCAAAGAAAGGGACATCTGCATCTCATGCTGAAATCTGATGAGCATTGGGATCAGCAGCTATTGTTTCGGAATCGACTTCGTGAACAGCCTGAGCTGATTCAGCAATATTATGTATTAAAAAGACGGCTGGCGATGGAAAATCAGCAAAACGTTCTGAATACCGGACATCCTAAAGATTAGGACGACCGGACTCCTGGATACTTTCCGACCAAGCGCCGAAATCTCCGACATTTGTTATTGCCGTGTAGGGGAATGGCCGGAAGGCTTGCCAGCACACCAGAAAAAGCTTATTCAGAAGCTGCTAAAGTAACTTTCATCCAGTACTCATGTTCATTTCATGATAGGAAAAATCGTATTTATAGACGTTTCAAGAATACGCTGATGCGTTCCAAAGCCATTTCCAACTGTTCTCGTGATGATGCATACGAGCAGCGGATAAAGCCCTCGCCGCCTGGGCCAAATGCGGAACCGGGTACAGTAATGACTCCTTCTTCTTCCAGCAACCGCTTGGCAAACTGCTCTGAGCTTAACCCTGTGTGCATAATGGAGGGAAAAGCATAGAAGGCACCGTTTGGTTCGTGACATGGCAGTCCTGTCTGACATAGGCCTTCAACGAACCATTTTCTACGCAGATTGTAGGATTCCATCATACGATCTTTTTCCTCCAGCCCGTTACGCAGGGATTCAATTGCGGCAATTTGCCCGATAATAGGAGCGCACATGGCGGTATATTGATGAATCTTCAGCATAGCTGAAATCAACTCTCTTGGGCCGCACACGTAGCCGACCCTCCAGCCTGTCATCGCAAATGCTTTGGAAAAGCCGCTGATGAGCAGGGTGCGCTCTTTCATTCCCGGCAGAGCAGCGAAGCTTACATGCTTCTGTCCATAGGTCAGTTCAGCATAAATTTCGTCTGATATGACGACAAGATTATGCTCCTCAACCAGGCGGGCAATCGGTAGCCAATCCTCATAGGTCATCACCCCACCCGTCGGATTATTCGGATAACAGAGAATAAGCACTTTGGATCGTGGAGTCAGCTTGGCTTGGAGTGCCTCAGCTGTCAGCTTGAACTGCTGATCCGCAGAGGTTTCAACCGTTACGGTATGTCCTCCGTTCAGAAACGTGATGGGTGAATACGAAATATAACATGGAGCCGGAATGAGTATTTCATCGTGTGCGGTGATCAGGGCGCGTAGTGCCAAATCCAGTGCTTCACTGCTGCCAATGGTAACCATGATTTCATCTGTCGGGTTGTAGGATGTGCTGAAGCTGCTCTCCAGATATCCGGCAATCTCTTCACGAAGCTCGGGAAGACCAGCATTCGGTGTGTATGATGTTTTACCATTTTCCAGTGCTGTGATACAGGCCTTTCTGACATGTTGAGGGGTTACAAAGTCAGGTTCACCGACACCAAGCGATACAATATCTTTTCTGCCTGTACTATATTCGAAAAACTTACGGATGCCTGAAGGTGGCATTTCCCGTACAGCTGGAGTCAAAAAATCGGTTATTGATACTGCTGTCGATACATTTGTCATGATGATTTCCTCCTTTTTAAAAAACAAAAAAACCCGCCCCTGTAAAAGGGACGAGTTTATACCCGTGTTACCACCCTAGTTTCATTCCATAGGAAATGACACTCTGTTCACGTATCCATCAATACGTGTTCCGGTTAACGCTGGAAAGGCGGCAGAGCTTACTTCAGGTTCAGCCCGCTTCTCAGAGATGGCGTTCGGCTACCCTCGGAATGTTGGCTTTCACCTGCCCCAACTCTCTGCAAATCCGCTGTATAGCTTACTCGTTCTCGTCATTGAAATTTGTTACCGTATCAAGTTAGGTGTAATTATAAGCACAACATTTCAGGATGGCAAGTCTTTTTTTTATAAACTTTAAAGACACATCATCATCATTGACGACTGGAAAATAACGTATATAGTGGTATCAAGGGGATTGTGCCCCAGATTTCAATGTGTTATATGACTATATTGCCAGAGAGGAATGGTATCCATATGAACGTATTTGAACGCTTTAGCAGTGAAGTTTTGCCGGCGGATTGGAGCTGGATCAATGAGCCGGCTGAGTGGAGATTCGATGATTCCAAGTCTTTGCAAATTTCTGCCCCTTCACAGGCAGATTTCTTTAGGGATCCGTCTGGCGCAGCGACTAAATCGTCCGCACCCTTTTTGCATACAACGCTTCAAGGTGATTTTACAATATGGACGAGGGTCCGTGTTGATATGAAGCAGCCTTATGATTCAGGATGCTTGATGATGATGGCGAATGATACCCACTGGGCTAAGCTGTGTTTTGAATATTTTGAAAGCACTCCATCTATTCTTAGTGTGGTCACTCGGGATACATCCGATGATTGTATCTCTGGGGCGATGGACGTGTCCAATCCGTATTTACGAGTGGCACGAGCTGGAAATTGCTTTGCATTCCATTATTCATCAGACGGTCAGCATTGGAAGCTGGCGAGATATTTTGGTATGAATGTTCCTAACCAGCTAAAAGTTGGAGTTGTTGCTCAATCCCCGGTGGGGGAGGGCTGTGCTGTTACCTTTGATGCCTTGACGATAACAAACCATGTATCCGAGGACATACGAAACGTGGAGTAAATAGACAAAGGCTTTCTCTCTAAGTATGAAAGCGCTATAAAATAGGGCTTGAAAAGACGTATATACGTATACTCAGGCAGGAGGTAGATGGAAACTTGCTGTTAAGAAGGAAGGGCTACAAGCTGCTCAGTTTGTTGGGAGTGCTGCTTGTAGCTACGTTGGGCTGTTTCGGACTCATTATGTATTTACAGTCCACAAGCGGAACGAGGATGTATCAATTTCTGTACTGGGATATATTCCTGGCCTGGGTTCCGGTCTTTATCACTCTGGGAATGATGGCTATATCCAGACTGCAAAGTACAAAAGTGAGAAGTATTCTTTTATTTTTCTCTTCAATTGTATGGTTGTT
>NZ_WUDQ01000339.1:0-3969 GCF_009827695.1 Paenibacillus sp. OT2-17
CCAACCTCCTGGCCCCGTGCCTGATCCTCCTCGGACACATTTCCGGTCAAAGAAATGATTGGCACAGGTGGTTGCTGGTTTTCTGCTTCCCGCTGGCGGATCGCTTTCGCCGCATCATGACCATTCAGCAGAGGCATATGATGATCCATTAGAATACAAGCGTAGGATCGTTCGGAGGCCGCTCTTACAGCAGCTTGTCCATCCTCAGCAAAATCAATATGCTGGAATCCCAAGTGGTTAAGCTGTAATTGCACCACCTGACGATTTACCCGATTATCCTCAGCCACCAAAATAGTTTGAGAATGACTGTGCTCACGCAGCAACTCGCTAAATACCTTCAAATCACCAGTTTCATGCTTCTCCATTTCGTCTGCCTGCTCCGATCCTTTCATGAAGGGAATTTCAAACCAGAACGTAGAGCCTTGGCCTTCTTCACTGACGACCCCAATTTCTCCCTGCATGAGTTCCACAAATGAACTGCATATCCATAGCCCCAGACCCGTTCCTCCATATTGGGATGCGCTTCCTTCACCGGCCTGTACATAGGGCTGAAACAGCTTATTCTGATCCTCCGGTGAAATCCCAATACCCGAATCCTGCACCTCAAACCGAACACGTTGGGAATCTTTTGTTTCCTCCACTAATTTTGTTCGAACGATGAGCAATCCGTCACTCGTAAATTTATTCGCATTGTTCAACAGATTGAGCAAAATCTGCATGATCCTTGCCGAATCTCCCTCCAGATGCTCTGCCACACTGGTATCGGTCTCTATACTCAATCGGTTACCCATCTGATAGATTTGTGGCTCCAACAACTGAGCAACGTGGCTCATAATCGCCTGAACTCTGACATTTCCGATCTCCAGTTCCATCTGTCCTGCTTCCACTTTGGATATATCAAGCAGATTATTAATCATGTTCAACAACAGGGAGGCTGACTCACGTATCACACCGATGGCCTGCCGTTGATCTGGGGAAAGTTTGGATGAACCTAACATTTCGATCATTCCAAGTATTCCATTCATTGGCGTTCTGAATTCATGACTAACCACAGCCAGAAAAGTGCTCTTTAGGTCATTAGCCCGTACCGCTTCTTCCTTCGTCCGTGTTAATTCCGCATTACTTTTGGCAAGCTGACGCTGCAGATTGACCAGTTCGTTGTTCATTGATGAAAATTCATTCAGCAGCTTTTCTTCCTCAGCCTTGCTTTTCACAATCTCATCCGTTAATTGTTCGACCGTTTTCCGCAGGACAGCCATTTCTGCTGTCGGTTCCTTCATATTAAAAGGCCCCCTTTACAAAATGACTAACAGGTTCACAAAACTAACCTTATTTCCTGAGCGAAAGTAAGTCACCAGCAACCTCCAGTGCTTCCTCCGCACCTGGTGCGTATCCGTCCGCCCCTACTTCCTGCCACAAGTGGGAATCGAGATTAAAAGGCAAGCCTCCGACCATAATTTTCACATGGCTAGTCGTTGGGTCTTGCCGAATGAGAGCAATCAACTCTTTCACTAGATGGACATGGTAAGCCATGGTAGCTGAGATAGCTACCACATCCGCCTTGTAACTCACAATGGCCTGAAGCAGACTCCGGTTAGGTACATTGGCACCTAAATAATACGTATCCCAACCATCCATTTCAAATATATCAGCCAGCATACGCAGACCAAATTCATGCTGCTCGCTGCCTACACACGCCGCCACGAGGCAACGTTCCTTACTTCCACTTCCCATCCATCTGGGGTACAGGCTGGAAATAATAAATTGAGTCGCGGCAGTGCAAAAATGCTCTTGACCGACGGTGATTTTGCCTTCATGCCATAGACGGCCTATTTCATATTGCGAAATTTGAAAAATATATTTATACGTATGTTGAATAGAGATACCCTCATCCAGCAAACGGACGATCCAATCCAAAGCCTGTCTGCGATTACCTGAGAGTAAATATTCCAAATATTGAGCCACGTTAGCAGCATAAGGATTATCATCTGTAATAAAAGAGGCATACTCCTCTTTCTTTCCAATTTGCTGTATCCCCAAATCCAGATGCTCCAGCACCATGGTTTTATCCGTATGATCGAAGTGCTCTACCAACGTCTGCTGGATTAATCTGAAATTGATGCTCAAATCTTCTTGGGTTATGCCGAAACCCTCCAGAAGCTTTTTTAACCAGTAAACATACTGTGTAAATAAAATAGGGCTGTTCATGATTACACTTTCAGCTAAATAGTTCAAACTATATATAGAATCCTGTTTTGTCTTTATTTTACCGTTATCCCCAAAACGCTGCAAAAGATCGGGCTGTAATTCGTATTGCTTATGGGTAACTAATTCAGCCAAAGCTCCTGCTTGCATCAATAGCGATTCACCTGCGGTATATTGCTGTATACTCATGTACAGCTCCTTCCCCGACAAGGTATTTGTATTCGAAACAGATACTGGGGATTTGTTCCAGACGTGACTATTAGACAATTATACCTGATTTGCGTCTCTACATTAACCCTACTCCCCAAAATACGACAAAAAAATAAAATACCGAGAAGTCGGTATTTTATCTAAAAGCAGTTTTAACCTGCATACGCACAATTTATGATACGTTACTCTTCTGCCCCTCAGCCGTTAGTCCAAGCTTTTTTAACAGATGAATAGCCTGCTCTTTCTCTTCCACAGATAAGCCATCTACGGTCTCCATAATGACACGATGATGCTGCGGGAATATTTGCTCAAAGAAATGACGTCCATCATCAGTCAATTCTGCATAAATCACACGCCGATCATCTTGTGATGCACGACGGGTAAGCAAGTTTTTTTTCTGAAGTTTATCTACCACGTACGTAATATTCCCACTAGAGATTAGTACCTTTTCTCCAATCTTCTGCAAAGGCTGTGGTCCCCGATAATACAGCAGATCAAGCACTCCAAATTCTGTTGTATTTAATCCATGACTATGAATGTCCCGATTCGTACGGGACGTGACCGAATTATAAGCACGAGCCAGAACAACGAACAAATTAAGTGCTAAGTCCTGATCATCTGGTTTTACAGACATATTAACAGCCTCCGTTACTCATATCTTTATTCCAAGATATCTTAATTGTGCACTTTTGTCAAGTTTAAGCGTTCCTTTCCCTGCTCTTACGGCCTATAAATGGAGGAATTACCGTCTATTATGAGAAGGTTACAGTTCATTATGTAAAAAAAGCCCGCTCTCAGCCAGTCTTAAAGCACTGATCCAGAGAGCGGGACGATTATGTTGTTATCCCTAACTTCTTACGTACAAATACGTAGGCAACACGGCCGCATAATACTCCCAGAACATTCAGTATGATGTCATCTACATCCATTGTACCTGCGCCCAGTAGCATTTGGGACACCTCAAGAATGACCAGTGCGATCACTATCGTTAACAACAGACTGCCTATACTTCGCATGGACACCCAAATGATAGGCACAAGGATACCGAAGGGAATAAATACGCCAATATTACCGAGCAAATTAACACCCCATACCCGAAAAGGAAACGACTCCATTGCCCGCCAGTATTGCCTAATCGTATCAAACGGAACAATATTATACGAATACGGGGGGCCTGGTCGTAATGTACGACCAAAACCGAGAAACATCCAATATAATAGAAGCCCTGTATATAAAATCAATAACATCAATGCCACATGATGAAGCAGGCGGGTCCTAGACATTACTTGTTACGGACGTCGATCTGTCCATTGGCCCGTGCGATAATAACCTGGTCCGCCATATTAATGAACAGTCCGTTATCGACTACACCCGGAATTTGATTCAAGCGGATTTCCAATTCCTGCGGATTCTCGATCTTACCATAGCGACAATCGGCAATATAATTACCATTATCCGTAAGGAAGCGCTCGCCGTCTTTCATACGCCATTCTGCTTTACAGCCCGTCCCCCGCAAAGCCTCCAACGTCCACTCACTGGCAAAGGGTACGACCT
>NZ_WUDQ01000033.1:0-22209 GCF_009827695.1 Paenibacillus sp. OT2-17
GTGATGGTTTTTGTAGACAGGACGAATGAAAAGGAGATCATTCGGGCCAAGGAGTCTGCCGAGCGCGCCGATCGAGCCAAGTCAGAGTTTCTCTCTGTGATGAGCCATGAGCTCCGTACACCGATGAACGGCATTATAGGTATGGCAGGGTTACTGGCAGATACTGAATTGGATGAGGAGCAGCGTAGCTACATAGACATTATTACCAGCAGCAGCGGTGCTTTAATGCAGATATTGAACGAGATACTGGATTTGAGCAAAATCGAAGCTGGCAAAATGTCTTTGCTGCACGAGTCCTTTGTGCTAGATGATGTGGTGGGCAGTGTGGCTGACCTATTCATGACGCAGGCTATGGAAAAAGGCATTGAGCTGGAATGGCATGTGGATCAGGAAATGCCGGGGATGCTGGTCGGTGATCATGTGCGTATTCGACAGGTGCTGGTGAATTTGGTGAGCAATGCGATCAAATTTACGGAGCGAGGGCGTGTAAATATCTTTGTGGAGAGAAAGGCTTACAGCCGTCGTAAAAATAGATGCCTGATTGAGTTCAGTGTAACGGATACTGGAATCGGTATCCCAGCAGACCGCCAGCATCTATTGTTTCAGCCTTTTTCCCAGCTTCATCCGGCACTGAACCGAAAATATGGAGGGACGGGACTAGGATTGTCCATCTGTAAAAACTTGGTTAAGCTGATGGGGGGTTCCATTGGTGTGGATAGCGATGAGGCCAGAGGAGCGACGTTCCGGTTCCAGCTGGATCTTAAGCTACCGGAAGGTTCAACGCTTGCGAATATAAGTCGTGATGAACCTTATGAGTCAAAGGAAGGCTAAAAAGAGATAGCCGTGATGCATGATGCATCACGGCTATTTTTGTAAGGAATACCCAAAGAGAAGATTGACAAACTGTTCTAACTGTACTATTAATGATAGTACAGTTAGAACAGTTGAGCATACAAACGAATCAGAGTAAGTTTTTGAAAGGAGGAAGTCCATGTTCGAGCTGGATATCCGCAGCCGCAAGCCGATCTACGAACAGCTTATGGACAGGGTAAAGGAAATGATTGTGTACGGATCACTTCAGCCGGATGAGCAATTGCCTTCCGTACGGACATTGTCCGCTCAGCTAACGGTGAATCCGAATACGATTCAGAAGGCGTATCGAGAGTTGGAACGAGAAGGATACATCTATTCCGTCCAAGGCAAGGGCAGCTTTGTCACCCCTGCCGAGCATCAGCCGCAGCAAATAAAGCGGGATGAGATTCGGGCAGCGCTGTTGAAGCAGATGATCGAAGCCGTCCATTTCGGTTTTACAGAGCAGGAAGTGGACGACATATACGTGGAAGCTATACAAACAAAGGAAAGGGGGATGTCCCTTGATTGAATTAAGGGAAGTCACAAAGACATTTACAGAAGAAAAGGCTGTCGATCAGCTCGCCCTTACGGTGAAGAAGGGCTCTATTTTTGGGCTGCTAGGCTCGAACGGGGCAGGGAAAACGACACTGCTTAAAATCATCGCCGGGATTTACCGACCGGATACTGGCAAGGTGCTAATCGGTGGACAGCCGGTGTATGAGCAGCCTGAAGTCAAGCAGCACATTCTGTTTTTGCCGGATACCCCTTATTTTTTTCCGCAAGCGACAATTCGTCAGATGGCTCGGTTTTACCGCTCCATTTATCCAAGTTGGAGTGAGGAACGCTACACACAGCTTACGGATATTTTCAAGCTGGACCCAAAGCGCAAACTTCACCGTTTTTCCAAAGGGATGAAGCGCCAAGCCGCTTTTTTGCTTGCCTTGAGCTGCATGCCTGAGCTGCTGGTTTTAGATGAACCCATTGATGGTCTGGACCCCGTGATGCGTAGAATGATCAAAAATCTCTTGTTCCAAGAAACCGCTGCACGTGAGATGACTGTCGTGATCTCGTCTCATAATTTGCGTGAGATTGAAGACATGTGTGATCACGTCGGCATTATGCACCAGGGTCGGATGCTGCTGGAAAAAGAGGTCGACGACCTCAAGTCTGATACGCATAAGGTACAGGTTGCCTTTCGTGACAGCACGCATGAGGAAGCCGTATGTGGACAACTTTCGGTTGTACATAAGGAGCGGAGGGGCAGTATTCTGCTGCTTATTATCCGGGGTGAACGAGAGCGGATTGCAGAGACGATTGAAGCGTATGAGCCGCATGTGTTCGATTTGCTGCCGTTGACGCTTGAAGAAATTTTCATTTATGAAATGGAGGACGCAGGTTATGACATCCAACCGATTCTTCTGTAGCGGCGGCGTAATTCGCCAAAGCCTGAGACAGCATGGCTGGATCGGTCTATTGTACTTGGTAGGATTATTGTTTACGGTGCCGTTACCATTATTTATGAGCATTGGTGATGAACAGCCGCGAACGGTTTTAAGAGGCTTGTTCGATAGTACAAACTCAGGTAATGAATTGCAAAAATTGATTTTATTAGTTGTACCGGTGCTGGCGGGTGTGATGCTGCTTCGTTTTATTCAACGACAGGGTTCATCGGATTTATACCATAGCCTACCTTTGCGTAGAGAGCATCTATTAACGGCACATTTTATTAGCGGTCTTATACTTTTACTTGTACCTGTATGGCTGACTGCGGGAGTAACTGTTTTGGTAAACATGTCGGCCGAACTGCCTTATATTTTTCATATCAATGATATCGGATCATGGGCTTTGGTCGTCTCAGTCATTACAATTTTCCTCTTTACCTTTACCGTGTTTGTAGGCATTTGTGTGGGACAATCGCTACTACAGACCGTAGTAGTATATATTTTGCTGTTATTACCTTATTACCTGTCAACCATGATTAGTCGTCTTCTGGAGCGTAACTTGTATGGTTATGTGCAGGTGCGAGAAACCATTGTTCAATATATGAATGGTGGGGAGTTTCGCAGTAGTAATAATATTTGGGAAAGCTTGTCGCCGCTTGTACGCATTATGGACTACTTGCCGCGTAACGCCTTTTCTTACATGGAGCTACTTGCCTATATGGGTCTCTCCCTACTGTTTGTCGCTTTGAGTTATGGATTGTATCGTAAACGGTTGGTCGAGAAGGCGACTCAGGCAATGGCGTTTACTTTCTTTCAACCCTTTTTCAAGGCAGGGGTCATACTGTGCTCCATGCTTGTATTAGGCGATTATTTTCATGCTACAGGTAGCAGAGGAGAAAACTGGTCCTTTTTTGGATATGTACTTGGAGCTATTTTAGGTTATGTCATTGTTGAGATGGTCATCCGCAAAACCTGGCAAATTGCACGTGTTCGTGCTTTGGTGGAACTGGTCGTTTACGGTGTGATCATGGGGTTGGTCATATACATCCCGATTTCAGGTTGGTTAGGCTATGAGGGACGGATTCCAACGGCACACTCGGTAGAAAAAGTTTATGTGGGGCAAGAGGTACCTCTAGGGGGAGATGCAGAAAAAGAAGCGTATTTTTCCCAAGACAGGGCCTATATTGCTTCTGTGCTGAATTTACATCGTGAACTCGTACGTGCACATGCAGCTGGCGAGAAGTCGTTGTCCAAAAACCTAGCCGTCGAAATGGCAGTCATAGTCTACCATCTGGATGATGGTTCCATCATAACTCGGCGCTATACATTCCCTGAGAAACCTTTCCGGACAGAACTGACTAAAGTGATGGAAGCAGAGCCTTATAAAACGGTAAGATACAAGCTGGATAAGCTGCAAGGGAAAGCAGAAACGATCAATATCCAATCAGTAGATGATAATGAACGACGAGTGGTTTTGACCGATCCGAAAGAAATTCATGAATTTGAAGCTGTACTCAAAGAAGAAGTTTTAAATATGAGTTATAGCGAAATACAATCAGATCGATATCCCTTGGGGAGTGTTTCCATTACAAACAAAGAGTCATCCCTTACCAAGGACGAGCCGAAATGGAATCGTGAACTTTCATTTAATTGGCCAGCTTCTTTTCACAAGCTTACAGGTTGGCTGGGGCAAAAGGGGTATGCGGATAAGGTCATCATTCATTCCAAGGATATTATGTCTATACGGGCTGTTCCTATTATTTCTCAGGAGATGGAGCCTTATCAGCCTAATCAGTATATTGAAGACTATAAACTATTTAAAAGCATTCAACAGAAGCACAAAGCAACAACTATTGAAGATTCGAAGCTTTGGAGCACTGTACTGGAAAAGCGCAGACCTTATAACCTTACTCCAAATATAGAGAAAGGCACTTATATGTTTCAAGTTAAGGTTAAGCCTTTATACAGTTCAGATGCCCACACAGGCTATTACTTGTTAACTCCAAAAGATATGACACCGGAGCTTGCAAAGGCTTTACCGACAGTTCCTTAAAATCCGATACCAAAAAGGCCTTTCCCGTGGGGGGAGGCCTTTTTGCCATATGTAGCTTGAGTGCCTCCTCGTTCGGATGATCGGATAAGGACATTTTTATCCTCCTCTCGTATACTAATCTTTACCATAATTGTACAATGAAGAAGCAATGGCTTACAGATTCATTTTCATTTATTAGATATAGGGGGATGTACATGTCTGAACCAAAGGAAGTTATAAGCAAGCCGGAAAAGGACGAGTCTGTGCGGATAGCATGGTTTTGGCCATGGCTGGGCGGTACGTTTATGTTTGGATTGTTTTCAGTCATGTTTAATGTATTTTGGAGTATGGTTGTGGCACCCCAAGTGCAGCTTCTGCTGAGGCATGAGGGTGTGACGGACACAGCTGTGATTGTAATCATGCTGCTATATGCATGGATTATCGGTCTCATCTTTGCAGCTTATGGTGCCTTGAGTGCGCGTATGTCCAGCATGGGCAAGCTTTCGCTGATGCTGACCGGGCTATTATCATTATTATGTGGACTGTGGTTGTGGATTGTAGGAATACAAGGGTCTGGTGGCCAACCTGCTGAAGTGTCGAGAGGGGCGTGGGAGCTCTTTTCACTCTATCACGCTTGGGCGGAGCCTGTGTTGGAGGTATTGGGGCCATATACACAGCATGGTGAAATCTGGTTTCTACTGGCAGCACTGCTGCCGATAGCTGGCATGGTAGTAGGAGTTGGGGTGAATCGCTATCCAGCGCTAACCGACAAGAATGGTAAGGTGGATCATAGATGGCAATGGATTGTTGCCGCGATATCTGCTGCGCTCGTCATTGTGCTGACGATTACACTGATGCTTCCTCAACGCCCGTACATTGCAGAGAGGGATTTTCCAGTAGTTGACGGGGCTACGGCGGCCATTCCGTTTGCGCAGGATATGCTGCATGAACTGACTGGAATGAGCAAGGCGCGAGCAGCGCACGAACTGAGATTCAACACGACCCATCAGGCATATGTCAATTTGATCGAAAAGAAGGCGGATTTGATTCTGGTGGCCGGTCCTTCCGATGAGGAACTGCGTCTGGCAAAAAGCCGGGGAATTCAAATGAAGCTCACACCCATTGGGTGGGATGCGTTTATTTTTCTCGTACATCAAGACAATCCGGTTGACGGACTTTCTTCGGAGCAGGTACGCCGCATATATGAAGGGGCTATCCATAATTGGAATGAAGTAGGGGGCAAGGATCAGCCGATCATTGCTTATCAGCGAGAAGAAAATTCAGGCAGTCAGACATACATGCAAAAGAAAGTGATGGCAGGCCATGAGATGGCTGACCCGCCACGTGAACTACAAATTGGCATTATGGGTGGTATGATTAATGCAGTCGCAGATTTTAACAAGGATCACAACGCGCTCGGATATTCATTTTATTATTTTGCAAATGTGATGCATAATCGTCAAGAGGTCAAATTTTTGTCTATTGATGGAGTAGAGCCGAACAAAGAACACATTCGCTCGAAGCAATATCCATTCACAGCTCAACTGTTCGTGGTCACACGGGAAGGCGAGAAACCAAGCGCTTCGATGCAACGATTACTCGAATGGCTGCAAAGCGAAGCAGGAACCCGGGCCATCGAAAAGGGTGGCTTTGTTCCTGTAAACTCGTAATCCTGAAACGATGGTTCGCAAACAGTCACCCGTATATTCACCTTAAGAGTGAAACGAAGACAGCAGGGTAATACATAGAATATGCTTTGCTGTGAATACAATACCCGCACAGCTGTATATCACCAACATAAGGGGATGAACGAAAATGAAGAAAAAAACATCGGTATGGGTGCTTTTGCTCGCCGTAGCCATAGTGACAGCGGGGTGTGAAACAGGCTCGCAAACAGGACAAACGGCTCAAAAGGAGCAAAAGGGTGCCGCCTCGGCACAAGCGAATGGTTCGGGAACGACTGTAGATGCACCGAAAACAGGAGGACAAGCAACCACAGACTCTACTATAGCGAAGGTCCGCATGGACAATATTACCGCGCTGCGTTTGATCGACGGTCAATCCGGCTGGATCGGCGGAAATGGCTGGATTGCCCGAACGGACGCGGCTGCATCCGATTCAGTCGGATCGACGTGGAATGTGCAATATCAGGGCCAAGGTACGGTTCAGCAGATTTTTGCCTTGAACGGACAGCAGGCCTGGGCTGTTATGGCAGACAGCGGATCGCTGCTGGCCACTCGCGATGGCGGCAAACGCTGGGAGGTTGTGGGGACTGTACCTGAGCAAGGGCAAGCGGGCTTTTTACACTTTGTATCGTCCAAGGAAGGGTTCAGTGGCAGCCAATATACGAAGGATGGCGGGCATAGCTGGTCTTCGCTCCCCATGCCTGGCCACATGGTAGGACAGCCATATTACCATGATCGGCAAAACGGCTGGGCGGTTACGCAGGACACAGACCGTTCGTTTCAGATTTTACACACTGTTAACGGGGGCCAAAAGTGGACTACTGTCATGTCACGCACAACGGAGGCGCCTCTAAATGGAGCCATTATTCGTTCGGTAGAACGTGGCAACGCATGGATCGAGCTGGTTGGAGATACGGGGATGAATCAGACGTCGTATTCGCTTTGGCATACTGCCGATAGTGGACAAAGCTGGCGTGCTGTGCTGGCGAATGCCACCGCTGGCGGCGGTCCGGCACCAGGTATTAGCCAGCAAGAGAACCAGGTTGCCAAAAATGAAGGGACGGCACCAGGTATGCTCTATCCGGTTAATAGCAGTACCGCATGGATGGGTGGCTACTGCGCACCGTGCGACAAGCCTAATACGATCGGCTGGACGACTGACGGCGGCAAGACGTGGAACAATGGCAAGCAAGGCTTTGACGGTTATGGCGGTCAGCAAATCGGGATGGCAAATGCCAAGGAAGGCTGGGCTATTTTCTCAGATTCAGAGCAGGCCCCAGTTATGTATACCACCTCGGATGGTGGACAGCATTGGACGCAGAGCCATGTATTTGACAAGCCTGTGGCATCAGGATCCTAAGGAGGGATGAATATGAGCCAACATAAGAAAAGTGTGATTAGATGGACTGACGGTCGTGAAGTACCACTAATCGGGCAGGGCACGTGGCATATGGGGGAAAAAGCGTCACTCCGGCAGGAAGAGGTGCGCGCGCTTCAACTTGGCTTGGAGCTGGGTATGACGCTGGTGGACACGGCTGAAATGTATGCTGAGGGCGGCGCAGAAGAGATCGTCGGAGAGGCCATCCGGGGTCGCCGGGACGATGTCTATCTTGTTAGCAAGGCTTACCCTCATCATGCGGACCGCCAAGGACTGGCTCAAGCGTGTGAAGCGAGCCTATCCCGAATGGGAACGGAGTACGTGGACATGTATTTGTTGCATTGGCGTGGGAATATTCCGCTGGAAGAGACGATACAAGGTATGGAAAAACTGCGTGAGCAGGGCAAAATTCGTAGCTGGGGAGTGTCCAATCTGGACAAGTCCGACATGGAGGAGCTATGGAGCCTGAGTAGAAGCGAAGCCTGCGCTGTTAACCAAGTGCTGTATCACGCAGCTTCGCGTGGCATCGAATATGATCTGCTACCTTGGAGCCGTACGCATGGGGTGCCTGTGATGGCCTATTGCCCGATTGCCCAAGGTGGCCGCCTGCGACGGGGTCTGTTGGAGCATCCTGTTATGGTAGACATTGCTGCCAGCCACGGGGTAACTCCATCCCAAGTTGCGCTTGCGTGGGTCATACGGGACGGTGATGTCTGGGCAATTCCGAAGGCGGTGCAGGAATCGCATGTACGACAAAATGCAGCGGCAGCCAGTATTCGGCTCACTCCTGAACAACTTCAACAAATAGACAAAGCTTTTCCTCCGCCAACGCGGAAGCAGCCGCTGGATATTGTTTGAGAAAGGAGGAGCCCATGACAGAGCGAGAGACAGAACTGCATGAGGTAGATGATCATCTGGATTATGGATTATCCGTTGTATTCATCGGCTTTAATCCCAGCTTGAAATCAGGCGAGGTAGGACATCATTATGCGAATCCGCGGAACCGCTTTTGGCGCATACTGGAGGGAGCAGGCTTGACACCTCGCTTGTACGATCCATCGGAAGATCGGGAGCTGCTGAAGCTGGGCTTCGGCTTTACGAACATTGTTTCCCGTCCTACGAGGGGAGTAGAGGACATTGCACGCGAGGAATACGCCGAAGGACGTCTGAAGCTATACGAGAAGCTAAAGGAATACCGCCCGAGGGTTGCTTGCTTTGTCGGCAAAGGCGTGTACACCGAATACAGTAAAAAATCCAAAGTAGATTGGGGATTTCAGCCTGAACCGCTAATTCCCGAGATGCATGAATTTGTGGCACCTTCGTCTAGCGGACTGGTGCGCATGTCGCTGGAAGAAATCACAGATATTTATCGCCATCTTCAAACGTTCCTTTCGTCAGAAATCGTCTGAAATGCAGTAAGTATGGTGAATACAGCTAGCACAAAAAGAACCACACGCTCCAGTCCCTGCTGGGAAGAGCGTGTGGTTCTTTGAGCTGTTTCTATTGTAAGGCTTTCGCCTGCCATGCCTGTTCCACGGGAACATAAGGATATCCCAGATCACGTGCGACCGCTTCGTAGGTAATATGTCCGTTCAGGACGTTGGTGCCGCTAAGCAGCGGCTTGCTTCTGCGAAGCGCCTCCTGCACACCCAAATCTGCGAGCTGGAGAGCAAAGGGGAGCGTCGCGTTCGTCAGAGCGAGCGTCGAGGTTTGCGGTACCGCGCCCGGCATGTTTGCTACCGCATAGTGAATGACGCCATGCTTCACATAGGTAGGCTGGTCGTGTGTCGTGATGTGGTCAATCGTCTCGACTATGCCGCCTTGGTCGATGGCGACATCCACAATCACAGAGCCGGGCTGCATCGTCTGTACCATGGCTTCCGTTACGAGCCGCGGGGCTTTGGCACCAGTGATCAGGACAGCACCGATCAGCAAATCACTTTGCGCCACGGCTTCAGCAATGTTGGACGGGGTGGACACCAGCGTATGGAGCTGATTGCCAAAAATATCGTCCAGTTGGCGCAGTCTTTGCAGGCTCAGGTCGATCAGTGTCACATCTGCCCCGAGACCGATGGCGACCTTGGCAGCATTGGTGCCGACCACCCCTCCGCCAATAATGGTCACTTTACCGCGTTTTACCCCCGGCACACCTGCCAGCAGGATGCCTTTGCCACCCTTTGGTTTTTCCAGCAGTTGTGCTCCAATTTGTACAGCCATTCGTCCGGCAACCTCACTCATCGGGGTAAGCAGCGGGAGGCTGCCTTCAACATCTAGCGTCTCATAGGAAATGGCGGCTACGCCGTTGTCTGTTAAAGCGCGGGCCAGTGCTGGCTCGGCAGCCAAATGCAGATAGGTGAATAAAATCAATCCTGGTCGAAAATACCCGTATTCAGAGGGGAGCGGCTCTTTTACCTTGATAATCAGATCCGCCTGGGACCACACGTCCGCAGCTTGCTGCACAAGAGTCGCACCCGCAGTGGCATAATCTCCATCCGTAAAGCCGCTTTCAACACCTGCATGGCTTTCCACAAATACGTGATGTCCGTGTTGAATCATTTGAGCTGCACCTGCAGGCGTTAGAGCGACACGATTTTCGTTGTTTTTAATCTCTTTCGGAATCCCAATTTTCATTTCATTCACCTCTCCTAAAAATAATTGTTAAGAAAATTACACTATCATTTTTGTGCAGTTTGCCGATTAGTTACATGGACTCAAGCCGATAAATGCAATTCATGTTAGATTAGGTACAGTTTACAAGGGGGGAAGCTCCTTGACATCATACATTTTGTCGGATTATCTGACTTAAAGGCTCGACTTTTTGATGAATGTATGTCATATAAAATGACATAAAGACATATACATAAGGAGAATGCCGATGAACGGTAAAAAAACATTTACCATTGCGGATGTGCTGGAACGTCCCGTTTTCCGGCGGGCAAAACTGGCGGCGGGGGAACAGGGCGTAAATCGCCGTGTGGGTTGGGTACATGTACTAGAAATCACAAATGTTTCTCCGTTTGTGAGCCGTCATGACTTGATTTTGACGACCGGCCTGTGGCTCACCCGGAAGGGGGAAGAGCGTGCCGAGTATATGGAGCAACTGATCCGCTCGGAAGCCGCAGGATTGTGTGTGGAGCTGGGCACGAGCATTCATGAAATCTCCTCTGAAATTCTGGAGTTGGCGGAACGACATCACTTCCCGGTCATCGTATTTGAGCAGCCAGTGCGTTTTGTTGAAATTACACAAGATATTCATTCCCTACTTATTAACCGACATCATGAACTTCTAAAAGATCTGGAGCGATTTTCACGTCAGCTTCAGCAGGAAACCCTGCGCAGCACTGATATGGACGCCCTCTTGCGTGTGCTTCATGACTATGCAGCCCGGCAGGTCATCTACATGTCTTCCATTGAAACCAATCGATTCGTACCTTCCGTCCAGCCGGATCTAGCGGACCGTATTGCAGATTTTTATGCCAATGAAGTGGAATCTAGTATGACCGCCGATCGGGAGGGGCATCTGCTGTTTCACCTGAATGAATCCACCGCCGTCTTGTTCCAGCCCGTTGTATGCTTCGGTCAGGTGTTTTCCGCAGTAGGTTTGGTGCTGCATAGTGAAATGCCAACGGAAGAAATGTCGCTGTTACTCGATTACACTGCCAAGGCAGCCGCTACATTGGTGCTGAGAACACAGTTTCTTGAAGACCGATTGCTGCGTAATCAAAATGAATTGATTCAGGATGTACTGAGCGGACAGCTTCCCAGTGAAGAACAGGCCCAGACCCGGATGGGCCTGCGATTGTTATCGAAGGGACAGTATTTATTTTGGGCAGGGGTCATCGAGGTGGAACATCAGGACAAGGATGCCAGTCAGGTACGCAAGGAATCCATCAATCAGGATGTGCTAGTGCTGCTTCGTTCATTGTTGAAAAAAGAAGCGTTGCACAATCTGCTGATGATGAAGGGGAGTCAATGCTACATCCTTTGTGCCAAGGAGGAATTAACACTGCGTTCCGCAGCGCAAATGAAAAAAGTGCTTGCCCATACTGTTCAATATATTCAGAACTATGCCGCAGGACAGCTTGATAAGGTGCGCATTCATGCAGGCTTTGGTAAAGTAAGGCATCGCATGACGGGGACGGATCGCAGTTTTGAAGAGGCATATGAGGTCATTGAAGTGGCACGAAGCGTCCCAGTCATGAAGGATCGGTTGTTTTACGACAGCATCGGAATCTATCAGTTGTTGAAGGCGGTGCCCCGCATTCCTTTTCTACAAGAGTTCGTAGAGGACCATTTGGGCGGGCTGATTGCGCATGATCGAGAGCACCATATGCAGCTTCTGGATACACTGGATGCCTATTTTCAATCCCATGGCTCCAAGCGTGATACCGCCGGAATTTTGTACATTCACAGACAGACCCTTTATAATCGGCTGGATAAAATTAATGAAATCATAGAGGGAAATCTGGCAGACCCTGACAAACGTCGTTGCCTAGAGATGGCGCTACTGGCTTACCGAATGCTGCAGGCTGAAAATTGATCCTAAATAACTAGTTCTATTTTCCATTCTACTCATTTACAATGCGTGTTAACACTGAGATAATAGAAGAGATAACGGAAATATCTTGAAAGGGGATTAATATGAATATAAAAAAATGGATCGCCGTCCCTCTTATTCTGTTAATGGTAGCTTTGACAGGTTGCCAGGCAGTAGGTGGATTTGATGTAAGTAAAAATTTATTGGGAACACTTGATGTGAAGTCCCAGCAAACAACGGAGAAAATCTCTCTTAAATTGACTCCAAAAGAAGGAATCACGCAAGGAGATAAAGAAATCGTAGATTTGATTAATTCGATTTCTGTCACTGTGGATGAAGCCAAGGTACAATCGGAGGAACTTGCTTCTGCCAAAGGTACATTGCACATCGATAAGTATAATTTACCGTTTGAACTTGCTTTAGACCGCCAAGGTTTGGCTATTCAACTGGAAGGTGCCAAAAAACCTTATTACATATCTTTGAACTCGCAAGAGAGTTTGAGCGGTCTGCCTGCTGGATTTGATCCATATGTATATTCCAAAGACGTGAGAGAACTGACGAAAACAGCCGCTGCACTTATGCTCAAGCATGCGCCTAACCCTTCGACCATTTCTGCAACGTCTGTAACCGAGGAAGTATACGGTGAAAAAGACAAAGTGAAACTGACCCATCTGCATGCTGAACTTCGTGGTGATGAGCTGGTAACATTGGTAAAACCGTTCCTGGCGAATCTGGCGAAGGACGAAGCAGGCTTGAAAGAGCTGATCGGGCAAGCCATTGATATGACTAAAACGATTGCTTCCGGCATGAATATTGAAGGTAGTGATAAAGTAACAACGGAACTGAGTGCTAACAAAGAAAAAATGGTCAATGAGGCTTATACCGAAGTTAAAAAGTATTTGGATCTGGCCGTTGATCAGTATGATGTAGGCGTTAGCACCATGTATGCACAGTCCCCTGAAATCAAAACGGTTCTGAGTGCTAACACGGTTCTGAAAAGCGACATGTATTTTGATGAAAAAGGAAATGTTCGCAAAGCGGCGACAGACCTGACGGTTGCTTTGCCAGATGTGGACGGTCTTCCAGTGAAGTCCTTCACAATTCTGACCGAAACTCAATCTTGGAACGTCAATGGTAGTGTGACGGCTGATAAAGTGGATATTTCTAACGGTGTTATTGACTTGAATAAACAAGCTGAATTAACTCCGGGAGCGACGCTGCGCAATTTTGAAGCGAATTCTCCGATCTACAACATTTTAAAAAATGATTTGGAAATTACAAAAGTAGAAACAACTTTCGATCCTAAAGACGATTACTACGTCTTGGAGAATCGTGGTGGTACTGCCTTTATTCCATTGCGTGAACTGACGAGCGAACTGAACTCCGAGTTAAAATGGGATGCAGCTGCTAAACAAACTACCGTAATTGATGATATTACAGGTAAGACGATTAAGCTGAAAAGTGGCTCCAAACAGGCTGTATTGGAAGGAAGCACATTGACGCTGCCACAAGCTCCATATACGGATGAATATGGCACATTGTATGTTCCTTTCAAATCAGTTGCCGAGGCGCTTGGCGCCACAGTAACTCGTAACAATGATGGGGAATATGTACTGAAACGCGACTAAAAAAGATATTCAAGGAACCGGCCCAATTAGGGCTGGTTCTTTTTTAGTTAAATTGGTAAAATGCTCAGTAAAGCGATTAAAATAAGCGCTTACAAATTTTAAAAGTGCCATACTTTTATACAGGGAAAATTGAGATAATTATAGTATCATTCCAGCATAGGAAAACACATACAATTAGGGGGATATACGATGAATGATATGGAACTATTGAATTCCAGAGAGGGACAAATGGTGCTTGCCCGAATGTACGGTCAACAGCAAATCTCTGAGCAAACGACTCGATATGAATCACTTATACAGGCGTATCGGGAGCATTTTGGTGTAGGGGATATTGAACTGTTTAGTGCTCCGGGACGTTGCGAAATTGGTGGAAATCATACAGACCACAATCACGGGAAGGTGCTGGCAGGCAGTATAACACTCGATACCATCGCTGCAGCTTCTAAAGTGGAGGAGTCTGTAATTACATTCTTTTCTGATGGCTATAAGACGAAGTACGTCATCGATTTAACCGACTTGTCGCCAAAACCGGAGGATGACAGTACGATGCTGCTGGTTCGTGGTATTGCCGCTGGTCTACTTGAATTCGGATACCGTATCGGGGGATTCCAAGCTTATATATCAAGTAATGTATTCTCTGCTTCAGGTTTAAGCTCTTCCGCTTCTTTTGAAATGTTGATATGCACGATATTAAATCATTTTTATAACGAGGGAGCGTTAGATGCAGTTGCTAAATCCAAAATTGGTCAGTATGCGGAAAATAGCTATTGGAACAAGCCGTCGGGGCTGCTTGATCAGATGACTTGCGCATATGGCGGCTTGATTTCCATTGACTTTGAAAATCCCAAGGAACCGATCATAAATCCTGTTCATTGGAATTTTGAACAAAACGGATATTCCCTCGTTATTGTAAATACAGGCGGAAATCATGCTGATTTAACGGACGATTACGCGGCGGTGCCCAACGAAATGTTTGCAGTGGCTCAATCTTTAGACGCTTCGGTTTGCCGTGACTTATTGCCAGAGGATCTATATGCCAACCTTAAAATGGTCAGGGAAAAAGCAGGAGACCGTGCAGTACTGCGGGCGTTGCATTTTTTTGAAGAAAATAGGCGTGTGGATGAACAGGTGAAATCACTGGAGGAGGGGCGCTTTACTGATTTCCTGAGGCTCATTACCGAATCTGGTAATTCCTCATGGAAATGGCTCCAAAACGTATATAGAAGTGGGGTTGCGCGGGAACAAGACGTATCGGTTGCACTGGCTTTAACGGAAATGTATTTACAATCAATAGATAACAGCGCATGCAGGGTACATGGGGGTGGCTTCGCTGGTGTCATCTTGACGATTCTTCCGAATGATCATGTGGATGATTATAAGGAGTGGATCAGCGGAATGCTGGGAACTCCGGTACTTGTTGTCAACGTCCGTGAGGACGGTGCCGTTAATGTTAGTGATTTGATAAATGTTGAACGGACTCATTGAGAGTTTACAAACTAGTCAGTCAGTAGAAGACTTTAACCCATGGGTTAAAGTCTTTGTCCTTTTTATCGCCGATACAGCTTAGGTTTGCGTTATAATAAAGAGATGATAGTTTTAATGAAGGAGGGCCTGTCATGGCTATATACCCGTCCTGGTCCTATTCGCAATCGAGGGCTCAAACGTTCGATGAATGCTTACGCAAATACTATTATCATTATTACGGCTCGCATAATGGCTGGAATTCGGCACAGGGCACTGAAGAGCAAGTTACGTTGTATCGGCTCAAGCAACTGAGCAACTTATATATTTTATTCGGGAATATCACGCATCAAATGTGTGAATCAGTCATACGTGGATGGATGGAAAAAGGGGCTATCCCGCGTACAGCATACCTCGAGACAGCTATGAAGAACATGTTGAATGACAGCTACAAGGAATCGCTACACCGTGAGCTATGGCTACAAGATCCGAAAAATCGCGTCATGCTGGCGGAGGTTTATTACGACGACGAGGTGCTTTCGGAACGGATCGCCCTTATTAAGGAGCGACAGCACGCGGTGATACACAATTTATACCGTACTGCGGTTTGGCATGAACTGCAACAGGGAAAGGCCCGAATTGTAGAAGTGGAGAAGTGGGATACGATGCTCCTTCATGAGACGAAAGTGTATGTCAAAATGGATTTGCTCTACCGTAGAGACAATGGAGACATGGTCATCGTGGATTGGAAAACAGGCAAGGAAGGCGATTTTTCCGACCAACTTTTTTTGTATGCTTCCTATGTGCAGGAGCACTATCAGCTTCCTTTGGAGAAGATCGAGGTACGTGTGGAGTATCTGATGACAGGAGAGCATGAGGTATATCGTCCCGAGCAAGAGGATATCGACAAAGTGGTTGGTAATGTCGGACGATACATCGAGGAAATGAAGTCCTGTCTCGATGACGATTACTATAACCGCCCCAAGCCCGAGTCTTTCTTCACTCCGATGCCTTCACGCAGAGCGTGCGGAGGCTGTAATTTTCGTGAGGTGTGTAAGTACCGAGCGGTGTGAGGGGGATAGAGTAAAAGAAAGACACTCCTTTTAATTAAAAGGGGTGTCTTTCTTTTACTCTATTGAGTTGAATGTCCAATTTATATTAAAAATCCTGCATATATTACAAATAGAATTAGTAGTCTTTTAAGACTGGAATTTAACTGTAATATCTGAATATAGGAGGTTTCATTTAAATGGCCATTCTGTCAACTGGACCTATTAATAATAGTGCTGTCAGTGGTATAAGACCCACTCAAGAGGTGACGATCAAAATCGAAAACCAGGATTCTGTCAATTTTTCGACTCTAATGATAGAAGGCTATATATTAAACGGATCGAGAACGTCATATGTACTTGAGTCTTTCTCAGTCGCTCCGAATCAAGTCATTACTAAAAATTATTTTGCAAATTTTGATGCATATTCATTCGTTTTTACAACGGGAGGTGTTGCCGCAAGTCAGACTGAAATTTCCGTTTGGGGAAAAAATGCAGCTGGAGAGTTGGTTACGGCTCATCGGCTTGTATCGTCTGAGCTGTTAGGGGCTGGGGCAGAGTCCGGCCCCCTATCAATCAATCGCATTTTTGTAGCCAATTTTGATAGTAATGATGTTTCTGTGATTGATGGATCGACCAATGAGGTGATCGTGTCCATTCCTGTTGGCGTTAATCCCGCGGGAGTAGGAGTTAATCCATTAACCAACCGAATCTATGTAGGAAATTTGAACAGTGATGACGTTTCCGTAATTGATGGATTAACCGATACGGTGATTGCTACCGTTCCTACTGGAGATGGAGCAAGCTCAATTGGAGTCAATACTGCAACCAATGCTATATATGTAGCAAATTTTAATGATAGCACAGTTTCCGTAATTAACGGTTTGACCAATACAGTGATTGCTACGATTATTCCTGTCGGAGGTCTGTCTCTTCCAACGGGGATAGGTGTCAATTCATTAACCAATCGTATTTATGTAGCAAATTTTAATTTTGATGTCGTTACGGTCATTGATGGAGCAGCAAATACCGTGATTACCCAGATTCCAGTTGGGGTGAATCCATTTAGAATAGGTGTCAATTCACAAACTAATCGTATTTATGTGTCAAATTTCACGGGTAACAGCGTTTCTGTAATTGATGGAGTAACGAATACGGTGATTGCTACCGTACCAGTTGGGACGACTCCAGGTGAAGTGGGGATTAATCTTTCTACAAATGCTATATATGTAGCAAATCGCGATACGGATAATGTTTCCATAATTAGTGGGTTGACGAATACAGTGCTTGCTACGATCCCGGTTGGGAATAATCCGAATGGAGTAGGTGTCAATCCAATAACTAATCGTATCTATGTAACAAATCAGGATGATAACAACGTTTCCGTAATTGATGGAGTCACCCAAACTACGATTACTACCATTCCGGTGGGAGCTCGTCCATTCGCAGTAGGAGTAAATCCTTGAATTGGAGAGGGGTCTTGGGAAGAACTCAACCTAGGAGCGGAGGAAGGAGCATTAGTGATAGCCCGCGTGACGACGGGCTTTTTACTTGCGACTACAGATGCAAGGTGAACAGAAATGTATATCATAATGCAAATCTGTAATTCCTCTATATTTTGAAACCGCTTTCTAATTTAGATGATACGAGGTATGATAAGGGTATTATTGGAAAATGCGAAGGAGGAAGTTAGGAAGATGACGAGTATAGAACACGCACGTATTCTTTTTCAGGGAGATTCTATAACAGACGGAGGAAGGGGACGAAATGAGGACGCGAACCATTGGCTGGGTCAGAGCTATGTGTATCTGATCGCAGGTGCGTTGGGGAGCCGTTTGACTACCACGCAGCCAGAGTTTGTGAACCGGGGAATTTCGGGGGATCGAGTTTCGGATTTGTATGCACGCTGGAATGAGGACATGTTTAGCCTGAAGCCGGACCTACTCAGTATTCTAATCGGAGTGAACGATGCCTGGCGGATCGTGGAGCAGGAGCCGTCCGGGGTGACGGACCGATTTGAACGAGCCTATCGCCACCTTCTGGAAGAAACGCGTGAAGTGATGCCTGATCTGGGACTCGTGCTGTGCGAGCCGTTTATTTTGAAAACGGGAGCTACCGAGGCGCGATGGGACATTTGGCAAGAAAAAATAACGGGATACCAGCGTATTGTACGTCAGCTTGCGGACGAATTTGGGGCCGTATTTGTGCCGCTCCAGAGCATGTTGAACGAAGCCGCTACCCAGGCGGACGCCTCCTATTGGCTGCATGACGGGGTTCATCCGACAGCGGTTGGGCATCAGTTGATAGCTGATCAATGGATAGATATTGTGCAAAAGAGTCCGCTGGCGATTCGCTAACAGGGGCATACATAGTCTACTCCTTGTCATTTTTGGGTAATACACGATTATGGACATCATTACTTATGTTATGGTTCCATCCAAAAATGAATGTCAAAGGGGGGCTTCTTGCTTCGTCATGAACGGAGCAAGAGAGGGCTATGGAAACGATAAATATCATTCTGGTTATATTGCTTATCGCATTAACTGCTTTTTTTGTGGCCTCGGAGTATTCCATCATTCGTGTGCGGGTATCTCGCATCAATCAATTGGCCTCTGAAGGCAACAAAAATGCGAAAGCCGTTAAAAACATTTTGTCTCGGCTGGACGAGTATTTATCTGCTTGTCAGCTCGGAACCACATTAACCTCAATGGCGCTAGGCTGGCTAGGGGAATCTACTGTTGAACATCTGCTACACCCCCTGTTTGTGTTGGCTCATATTCCGGCAGGCTTGACGGGAGTGCTCTCCTTTTTGCTGGCTTTTTTGATCTTGACCTACTTCGAGGTGGTCATTGGGGAACTGGTACCGAAAACATTCGCCATACAGATTGCTGAACCAATGGCCTTGTTTTTTGCCCGTCCGATCACGATATTCTATAAAATGACCTATCCCCTGAATTGGGTGCTCAGTCGTTCATCGCGTGTCATTACGGGTCTCTTCGGGCTCAAAAGGGTATCTGAAGAAGATGCGGCACTCAGTGAAGCCGAGCTTCGCTTGGCGTTATCTGAAGGCTTTCGTAGTGGTGAAATTACACCGACAGAATATCGATATCTAAACAATGTATTTGATTTTGACGACCGTGCGGCGCAGGAAATTATGGTACCGCGCATCCACATCCGTTCCATCTCCCACCAGGCAACAGTGGCCGAGTTTATGGAGCTGATCGAGGACAAGGTTTATAATTTTCTACCTGTAGCTGAACATGGCGACCGGGATCGTATTATCGGGATGATTCGCGTCAAGGAAGCCCTGCATGATTTGGCACGTGGGCACAGCACAGGGAATACGACGATGGCTTCTTATATTCACCCGGTGCTTCAGGTTATCGAGACGGTTCAGGCTCGGGATCTGCTGATTCAGATGCAAAAACGACGCATTCCTGTAGCGGTGCTGGTGGATGAATATGGTGGAACGTCAGGACTTGTCACACTAGAGGATATTATGGAGGAGATTGTTGGAGACATTCCTTCCTATACCGACACCGAAACCCCCGCAGCGTTAACTCCACTCATTACAAAAACAGATGATCATCGTTACATACTCAAATCACAGGCGCTCATTCATGAGGTCAATCGACGCTTGGAGACGGATATTGAGGCCGGGGACGTATATACCATTGGGGGATGGATGCTTTCAGAGCGTTTTGATATCCAGCAAGGAGAGAAGCTGACCATCGGTTTATGGGAGTTTACCGTACTGGAAAAAAGCAGTCACCAAATAGACACAATTGAAGCGATTAAGAAAGCAGTCGTTGAACGGAAAAATGACAATGATTCTTAATAATGGAAAATGACTTTGTCGAGTAACAGCTCGCTTAAAATGTGACGAATGGCCTGTAAAGCTTGTAGCAGCGCGATTCGTCCATTTTAAGATGCAGGCTGTTACCTGGTAACATATTGTTTTTTTAATTAGGGTAGGGGACTTAAGACTCTGTATCTTTATGCTCATAAATATATCTGTCTGTGAAAAATTCTACTAGAAATGTAGCAATTTTATGGTAAAATGGAATCAAATTTGAGTTTTTTGGGGTGGGCTACAGTACATGAAGATGTCACTAGGTACGAAAATGGTTACTGCATTTGTCTCAATTTCTGCAATAACCTATGGAACAAGCGCTTTTTTTATTTTTGTACTCAAGGACTGGCTTGCTCAAGGTACACAAGAATGGGTGTATACTTCGATCATTCTGTTATTGGGTGTCCTGTGGAGTGGCATTTTGGGCTGGTTGATCTCAAAATTACTCACACGGCCAATTGTTAGGTTGGCAAAGGCGGCAGAGGAAGCTTCGGCGGGGAACTTGTCTGTTGTAATTCCTGAACGTCGTTCGGAGGATGAAATCAAAGTTCTGTATGATGCATTTCGGCATATGATGCTGAACATTAAAGATATGTTCAATGAGATCTCGTACAGCACCAGAACAACTTCGCAAAGTGCGGAAAATCTGAGCTTGGCTATTGTGCAGGCTACCACACAAATTGAGTCCATGTCTTCGGTGGTAGAAGATATTTTGAATGGCGTGGAGCAGCAAAAGCAAGCATCTGCCCAGTCTATTAAAACAGCAGACCGAATGCTGGGCGATTTTAAAATGATGCGTAGCAAATCGGGGCATATGCTGGAACTGTCAGGCCATATGGAGCATTCAGTAGATTCGACGCAGACCGTATTTTCATCCCTGATGGATGGAATGGGAGAGCTGACAGCATCACATGGTCGTTCGCAGCAGGTAATTGCCCGACTGGAAAAAGAAGCTTCCCAAATTGAAGCGATTACAAGCACCGTGAAGGATATTGCGGAACAGACCCATTTGCTGGCGTTAAATGCTTCCATAGAAGCGGCGCGTGCGGGAGAAGAAGGGAACGGGTTTGCTGTAGTGGCTCACCAAATTCGCGCACTTGCTGCCCAAAGTACGGAGTCTGTGCAGCAAATAAATGCCATCGTTAGCCGTGTCCAGTCACAAATCGTAGAGACAGTGCAGTTGATGCATCAGCAGACGTCATTGGTCAGTGCTGAGGCGGAACGGACAAGCTCTGTGGATCAGACGCTGAACCGTTTGAACGCTATTGTACGTGAATTTGTCGAGAGCATCCGTTTAATGGAAGAAGCCGTGACGGAGCAGACGAACCGGGTAGATCAAACCTTTGAGCAGATCCATCGTATTCAGCAAATGTCAGGGGCCTTCTCTGAAGGAGCTCACAAAATTTATAAGGCTGCTCATGAGGAGACAGCAATTATGCAGGAAATTTCGTCTTCTTCCGAGGATTTGAAAGTGCTTACGAATAAACTCATGATGAAAACACGGGGAATGCAACTATAACAGAAACCATCATGTGAGGCATGATATATACAAACAAAATATAGCCGCTATACACCGGAAAACGCAGCAAAATGGTTCCCCGGTGTGTAGTGGCTATTTTTTAATTTCAAAAAACTCACATTGTTTTCTGGGGTGGTAAGCCAGATCACTGACGCTGGATTGCACGACGATGGTTTGATCGTCGAAACGGATAATGATTCCGCCAGAGCCAATCAATTGGTCATCCTGAAATACTCGGACACGAAGATGACGTTCCAGTGCCTCATTGAAATCCTGATCTGTAATTAATCGGCGATTAATGGCCATGAGGGTTCTCCTTTGAATATAATATCTTTTATCATAAAGGTAAGATATTGAACAAGCAAGAAACACGGCTAGAACATCATCGGCTATTGGGTATAAAATAGAATGCAACGAAGAGAGAAAGAGATCAAAGGGGGCTAGCTATGGATAGGTCGTGGTCAGGGCCTTGGTTTGATGCCAACGCGCCAGAAGGGTTCGAGGCTTTTACTCCGTCACATGGGTTGGCTATATTGGGACTCATTGTATGCGCTTTGATGCTGTGGCTGACTCGGGGATGGATTCGATCGAACAAGCCTGTAAGCGAGGGAATTCGCCGGTTGTTAATTACAGTCCTCATTCTGTCAGAGCTGACTCTGAATATTTGGTATGTGATGCAGCGTATTTGGGATGTCCAGACCTCATTGCCATTAGAACTGTGCAGTGTGACACTGCTGCTGTCTATCCTGATGCTCATTTTTCGAAGCCGCTGG
>NZ_WUDQ01000340.1:0-3965 GCF_009827695.1 Paenibacillus sp. OT2-17
GTCATGCGTGCTTCACCCTTTCGTACAGCAGCTCAGCCAGATGCATCACCCGAACTGGCTCCTCCCGATACCGAAGATTTCCAGCAATGTTCATCAAGCAGGCCATATCTAGTCCGACCAGTACCTCGGCTTCGGTCTCCCTGATGTGGTCCACTTTTTCAGTCACCATCGCTCCCGAAATATCCGGCATTTTCACCGCGAAAGTCCCGCCAAAGCCACAGCAGTCCTCAGCAAAGGGAAGTGGTACTAATTGCAGCCCCTTTACACTGCCAAGCAGCTTCATCGGTTCCTCCTTTACGCCGAGCAAACGTGTGCCATGGCAAGACGGATGGTAGGTTACCGTATGCGGAAAAGACGCGCCCACATCGGTCACGCCAAGCACCTGCACCATAAATTGCGTAAACTCATACGTCTTTTGCTCCAGCCTCCGTGCCGAATCGAGCCATTCGGGTTCATCCTTAAACAACTCCGGGTAATGATGAATCATATATGTGCAAGAGCCGGAAGGAGATACGACAAAATCGCTGTCGTTAAACGCTTTCAAAATCGTTTTAGCCGCAACCCTCGTTTCATCCCAATAGCCGCTGTTATAGGATGGCTGTCCGCAGCATGTCTGTATCTTCGGAAAATCCAGCTGAACACCATATCTGACAAGCAAGCGTGCCATCGCTTCCCCTACCTTGGGATAAATCGCATCACTTAGGCAGGTAATAAATAAAGATACCTTCATACGGAACACCCTTCCGTCCATGGAATAGCTATTACTTTATAACTGAAAGGTTACCTATAGTGCCGCTGCGCAGTCAGATGGTGCTTCCCATCGCTGTTGCCCCCAGATTCTTTACTCAATGCTAAAAATCTGGGGAAGTGATACTTTTAGAAGCTTGCAGTGGGATTCTCACTTATAACTTTTTTACACCATCAAAGAATCCCACTGCAATAGCGATCGTAAGACCAAATGAAACGCAAAGCGGCCTTCACCTTGGAAACTCCCCGCTTTACACAATCGTAACTGGAATAGCCAGCTCCGCAAGTTGACTCCGAATCGGGTCCGACAACCGCGAATCCGTAATAATCTCGGATACCTGCGACAGGTTCACGACGTGCGTAAACGCCTGTTGCCCAAATTTGCTCGCATCCGCCAGTAAAATCACACGGTCTGCAATGCTGACCATTTTCTGCTTCAAACGAGCTTGCAGTTCATTTGATTCGCTAATACCGCGATCCAGATGAACCCCCTGGCTGGAGAAAAACAATTTATCCACATAATAGGTTTCTAGTGAACGCTCTGCGAGCGGGCCTACAAATGACAACGAGCGTTGAAGCAACTGCCCGCCCGTCGAAATGACCCCGATTTTTTCCTTACCCGCCAGCTCTGTAGCTACCCGAATTGAATTTGTTAATATTGTCAAAGGAATATCCGGTAAACTTGACGCCATATACCAGGCGGTTGTGCTGGCATCCAGCAAAATACGATCATTCGGCTGAATCTGCTTGACCGCTTCCTCGGCAATCCTACGCTTTTCCTCTGCGTTCATAATTTCCCGTACCGCATAGGGCGTTTCAGGCTGCTCGTTTTTGACACTGACCGCTCCCCCATGCGAACGGCGCAGTCGTCCCGCCTGCTCCAGGCGGTCCAGATCACGGCGGATCGTTTCCTCCGTTACTTTGCACAACTCACTCAATTCGGACACCCGTATGCTTCCTTTTTCATTAACGAGCTGCACAATCATCTCATATCTTTCTGCGACCAGCATGGCAATCTCACTCCACATCTTTAATGTACAAAAAGTCCCGCCACCCGCCGGAATTGCCCGTAGGCATCCTCCCACGCTTCTGACTCGGCAGGTTCATATTCCTCCACGGAAATAGAATCCGCGATGACCCGGCGTGCTTCCCATATATCGGCGAACTTTCCCTGTGTCATCCATTGTACCGCAAGATTGCCGATTGCGCTCGCTTCTGCAGGTCCCGCCCACACTGGTTTTTGAATCGAATTGGCTGTCCATTGGCACAGCAAGCGATTTTGAATCCCTCCTCCGACCATATGCAAACCATTAAACCGTTGTCCTGACACCTGCTCCGTAAGCTCCAAAATGTAACGGTACTTTAACGCCAGACTCTCCAAAACACAGCGCGTGATTTCACCCGGCGTCTCGGGCAATGGCTGCCCGGTGTTGCGGCAATATTGGCGAATACGTGTTTTCATATCCCCGGCGTGCAGAAACAGTTCATCGTCCGGGTCAATCAAAGAAGTGAATGCTGGAGCCTGTTCTGCCATATGAACCAGTTCGGGGAAGGAATAGGAGTATCCCTGCCGCTCCCATTCTCTGCGCGCCTCCTGTAAAATCCACAAGCCCATAATGTTTTTAAGCAGCCTGTAAGTTCGACCGACCCCACCTTCGTTCGTAAAATTAAAACGAAGCGTATCGTCATTGATTACAGGCTGTGCCGTTTCCGTTCCCATCAGGGACCATGTTCCGCAGCTCAAGTACGCAAACGAGTGCTCCAGCGCAGGCACGGCAGCCACAGCAGATCCCGTATCGTGCTCTGCTACTACAATTACAGGAATCGCCCCAATACCCAGATCGGTCATGACCGACGAGCGGATAGTTCCTGCAACATTTCCTGGCTCCAGTACCTCACCAAACCAGGAACGGGGAATATTGATTCCAGACAAAAGCTCATCATCCCATTTTTGCTGCAACGGATTATATAATTGCGTGCTGGTCGCATTCGAAAACTCATTGTACATTTCACCTGTCAGAAAATACCGCAGCAGATCTGGAATCATCAAGAAATGCTTTGCCTGCTCCAGCAACGGTGAACTCGCATTTCGCATAGCAGCCAGCTGATAAATCGTGTTAAACGTCAAAAACTGAATGCCTGTACGCTGAAAAATGAAGTCTTTTCCCAGCCGTTCCTGTATTTCTTCCATCACCCCGTGGGTGTGCCAATCCCGATAATGATAAGGGTTCCCCAGCAATTCTCCGGTTTTCCCAATTAATCCAAAATCGACCGCCCAGGAGTCAATCGCAAGACTGGACGGATTCACTCCCATATGCTTGGCTTTGAGCAATCCTTGCTGAACCTCGTGATACAGACGCAACAGATCCCAGTGCAGACGCTCCCCAACCTTGACCGGATCATTCGAAAAGCGATAAATTTCCTCCACCACTATACGTGAATCTGTCAATTCTCCGAGTAGAACCCTGCCGCTGCTTGCCCCCAAATCATAAGCGAGGATGCTCACCAGCTTGCACCACCCTTGCCTCTTTGCAAAATCTGCGTGCCATACTCAGACGCTAAGTAGGCTTTCATCGGGTCTGCCGGTAACCCTTGCTCTTCACGGATCGCTCTGAGCAATGGTGCCACATCGAACTCAAACGCTTGGCGCACGGCATCCTCCGCACCCAGCACATCCTGGCGACTCGCCGCTTCCTCCACCTCTGCATGATTGATCAGAAGTGCCTTCGCATATTGAGTCTGCACATTCAGCACCGAGCGAATCATCGCCGGAATTTTGGGTTCAATATTGTGCGATTGGTCAATCAAATAAGCAATTTTGTCGACGGTATGGCGAATATCCGTATCTACATCCTGAGCGGCATTTAAAATCTGATAAAAAATCAAGAACAGTTCATACGGATTCGCGGAGCCCACGATCAGATCATCATCCGCATATTTGTAGCTATTAAAATGAAAACCACCTAATCGCTTCTCATCAATTAGAAACGCGACAATATGCTCCACGTTGGCTCCCGGCAGATGATGCCCTGTATCCACCAGCACCTGTGCCTGCGGCCCCAGCTTGGTTGCGAAATTGTACGCCATACCCCAATCGGCAATATCCGTATGATAAAAGGCTGGCTCGAACGCCTTGTATTCAATCAACATGCGCATGTCAGGAGTAAGCGCCTTATACATTTCACTGAGCGCTTCCAGCATCCAATTTTTCCGTTTGC
>NZ_WUDQ01000341.1:0-3964 GCF_009827695.1 Paenibacillus sp. OT2-17
GTAGTTTTAGAGCTAACAAGAGCTGTCCAGCCGAAGCGCTTTTCGAATCAAATACATGAACATCCGCCCCCTCTTCTTCCGCCATATCTTTTCCTACCAATGCACTGGAATACGAACTGGACAGGTTGCTGGATAATGTAATGGCAAAAGAAGTATGCGTACCTTGAAAGGCTTCCTTATACAGCATAGGTGACGGTGATGCGGATCCAATTTTGGTTGTACAGGCTTTCATTTCTTCCATAAACTGAGGCAAGTCCAATGTGTCATCATCTACGAAGCATTTATCTCCCAGCGTCATATTTAACGGAATCGTAGTAACTTGCATCTCTTCTCTAAGCTCTCTCGTTAAATCACAGCAGCTGTCTGCTATTATTTTATATCTCACCCGGTACACCCTCACATTATGTTATTTTTCAATAGAACCCGTATTCATAATACTCAAAGAAAGCTCAATTAACCGTATAAAATCCTTCACATTCTTCTCACCCAAACCTACTACAAGCGCTTCAAAATAACCCTCAATTCTCTGTTGCTTCTGTTTGATCAAGGATTCACCATCTACTGTGAGCCTTACACACATTCGTCGTCTGTCATGCTCAGACATTTCCATAGTCACATAGCCTTTTTTCCTTAATCCCGTAAGCGCTGCCGTAATTCTTGATCTGGATACATGCAGATGATCGCTGAGTAAGGAAGGATTAATTTCATCATCCCGATGCTGAACTAAATATTGAAGCACATGGTTTTCCCCCTGAACAAGCTCCGTCAGGCTACTGAATAATTCCATGTCATAAATCCGGTTAACGGATTCTCTCAATTCGTCCCTTAGTTCATAATCTTTCATAGTGAACCTCCGCAAAACACATAATACATACAGTTAACTATTAATACTATGTACTATAATGAATTGCCCACGATAATAACAATGAAATATTTGTGAATTTTAATACAAGGGTTAATGAGCTCAGCGTCGAATAAGAAAAAATACGCTTGATCACCTCTTGCCAGTTTACGGTAAAGGAGTTGTTACATAAGATGAAACGGTTTACTCTTCGCCAATCCCACAATTCGGATATTGAAAGCATTGCTAATTTACGGGCGATTGTACTGCGGAACGATTTAACCAGATTAGGAAGGTTTGATGAAGAGAAAGTTCGTCAACGCTTTCGTGATGCATTCGATTCTGTCCATACCTGGATCATTGAGGAAGACTCTTCTTTTGTGGGCTGCATAGCTTTTAAACCGAGATTAGACGGTTATTTATTGGAGCATTTTTATATTCATCCCAGTTACCAAGGTAAAGGAGTCGGCAGTCAAATATTAAAAAATCTGCTAGAACAAAATCATGTAAAAGGAAAACATGTAACCTTAAATGTTCTGCAAGGAAGCTCAGCCAGACGTCTTTATGAACGGTTTGGTTTTAAAATTGAACGTGAGGACCCTATTGACGTTTACATGTACTTAATCGTAGAGGGACATTCCAAAACCGTCGAAAGATCATAGAGTCATGCTTCAACACACCCTTGAATGTCCAGTTATATCTGCCCCAAGATGCTATTACAAATTCAAAAGATCTATGAACCGGGATGTTGGAGATATATAAGCACTATAAGAAAAGGCCAACCACTAAATACGGGTTGACCTCATCATTTAAAGAATGTCTTACGTTTCTAAGAGAACATAAACTGACTTTACAGCACCGTTTTAACCGTGTCTTGGACTTGCTTTAGCAGTCCTTTATAGCCATCTTCATCAAGGTAACCAATACTTCCAAGCAGCAAGTGACCGACGGATTCAATTCCAACGAAATCAAAAATTCCCGTATCTGATGTGATCTTCAATCCTGCGGTCATACCGATTTCATCGTAGATCGCGTTGGGAGTACCATGTGTATTCACAATAAAACCTTTTTTACCTGTAAGCAGCTTATTAATCCCTTCCGCACCAGCCGTATATGCAAATCCGTATGCAAATACACGGTCAACGTAACCTTTCAGGATGGCAGGAAGACCTGTCCACCAGATGGGAGAAATAAAAGTAATTGTATCCGATTGTGAGATGTATTCCTGCTCCACTTTGATATCAGCCGGAGTTTGCCCTGCTCTCATAGCGGCAGTATCCTCAGGTTTTAATACAGGTTGAAAATCAAGGGCATATAGATCACGTACAACGACTTCGTCACCTTTTTCTTTCAGAGTATTTACAACCGTTTCGAGTATCGCGTGATTAAAGCTTTCTGCGTTAGAGTGAGCATAGATAATAAGATGTTTCATTTTAATAACCTCCAGATGTTTTATTGTTATTTTGATATTAATATAGATATATATACATTTACTTAAAAAAATTTATAATCTGTTTTTTACATGCTCCAGCAAATATTCCAGCTGTTCTTTTTCCTCGTCTTTCAGACCACCATAGATGGTTTCTTGTAATCTATTGGAGATCATCTCAAATACAGGCTCTATCTCTCTTCCCTTATCGGTCAGAAATATCAAGGTAACCCGACTATCCTCCCTTTCTTTTTTTCTTTCGACATACCCCAACTTCACTAGCTTGTCGATCAAAACAGTGACAGTGGGTTGCTGACGAGAAATTTTTTGCGTCAATTCCTTAATGGAAAGCCCGTCCTTTTGATAAAGGAACATTAGAATTCCACCATGAGTAGGAACAATTCCTTCAATTCCATTCGATTCGAGCTCAGACACAATCAATTTATTGATCGAGTCTCTAATGGTTCCTATCAGTGCAGCTGCATTATTTTTTAACATACAAGCATTATTACATAGACATCTATATATATCAAGTGTTGGTTTCAGTCTGATCTGGTTTTAGCATATGAATGATTCAAAGAACTAGGATTAAGTTTGATATAATGAAATCTAAAATAGATAGGAGCTTGTTAAATGGAGCAGCTTTTAAAGAAAATTCAATACTTGAGTACCCAAGAAAACTTTAAAGCAAATATGACTTAATCTAAAATGGTTCATGGTGGACTACTATTGCAGACGCATAAAAAAGCCAAAACACCAAAGTTCCTTACCTGACTTTGAGTATTTTGGCTTACACTGTTTATTTAAAGAGATATTGGAAGTATGATATGTTTTAGTTGAGCGTTTGAAGTACCTCAGGTGTAAAGGTTTGAAGATCATGAATTCGGCCTTCACGTATTTTTGTAGCCCATGCAGGATCACCCAGAAGCGCACGCCCAACAGCTACCAGATCAAATTCATTGTTGTCCAGCCGTTCCAGAAGTTCATTAATATCTTGGTGTCCTGCCCCTTTCCCTTCCGTATAACTTACAAAATCCTCATCCAGACCTACAGAGCCAACCGTAATCGTGGTTTTTCCAGTCAGCTTCTTCACCCATCCGGCAAAGCTCAAATCGGAGCCTTCAAATTCAGGTACCCAAAAGCGACGTGTCGAGCAATGGAAGATGTCCACGCCCGCTTGTACTAACACATTCAGGAGTTGCCCCAGTTTATCCGGTGTATCGAACGGCTTTGCGTTGTAATCATTCATTTTCCATTGGGATAGGCGCATGGCAATAGGGTAATCAGGGCCAACCTCAGCACGAATAGCTTCCACAAGCTCAATGGCGAATTGTGCACGTTTTATGATATCGCCACCATAGCGATCCGTACGTTGGTTCGTTCTCTCCCAAAAGAATTGATCAACCAGATAGCCGTGCGCTCCGTGAATTTCAACGCCGTCAAAGCCCAATCGTTTTGCATTCGCAGCTGCATCGACATAGGCCCCAATGACCTTGACGATTTCTTCTTCTGTCATCGGCTCGGTCACTTTTTTTCCTTCCAGATCCAGCCCTGATGGACCAATCGACAGCGCTTCTGGGTTCGGCTGAGATCCCAAAGGGCGAGCCATCCCCATATGCCAAATCTGTGGAAAAATTTTACTACCGGCTTCATGAACCTGTCTGACCACTTCAGCCCAACCGTTTAAAGCCGCT